>NZ_JAGPXV010000336.1:0-6424 GCF_018070405.1 Micromonospora sp. D75 | reverse complement strand
ATGTCCCACGACGCGGGACGGACGGCCCGGGTACGAGGGAGGCGCACATGACGACTGTGGTGCGGGGGCTGCGGGAGGCGCTGGTGCTCTTCCTGATCGCGGTCCTGGTGATCGCGGCGGCGGTCGGCATCTGGGTGGCCGTCGGCGGCGGCGACTTCACGCACCGGCTCGGCGTCGCGTTCATGATCGTCGGCGCCGTGATCGGGTTGTCCGGTGACCTCACGGTGAGCCGCTTCGGCATGCTGCCGGCCCGGTCGGCGTTCGGCCTCGCGCCGGTGCGGGAGGACGGCGGCGGCGGGCGGGTGCTCACCGGCGTCGGCATCTTCCTGTTCGTCTCGGTGCCGCTGATCGTCGTCGGGGCGCTGCTGATCACCTGAGCGGTTCTCACGCTGTCGGTGCCGCCGGTTATGGTCCCCGCACACTGCGGGCGATCAAGGAGACGGTGTGCGCAGATTCGAGTTCGTGGGCGGCGGTTCGGCCAAGTTCTGGGAGGTCGGGCAGCGCGACGCGACGGTGACGGTCCGCTATGGATCCCTCGGCGCGCAGGGCCGCACCCAGGTCAAGGAGCTGGGTTCGCCGGCCGAGGCCGCCGCGCACGCCGACCGGCTGATCGCGGAGAAACTGCGCAAGGGGTACGCCGAGGCGACCGCCGCGCCCTCCGCCGGGCACACCGGCGCGCCGGCCGTCGGGCCGGCCGGGCCGAGCCACGAACCGGAGGCGACCGTCGCCGATCCGGCCGGCGCTGGTTCGGCCGGCAGCGACCGGGCCGGGACGCCGTCGGCCGCGTCGCCCGCCGGCGACCTGCCGGACGAGGACGCGTTCGAGGTCCCGGCCGGCTGGCGACGGATGCTGGCCCCGCGCCGGGGCGGCGCACCGGGCCCGGCCCTGCCCAGCGCCGCGAAGGGGCGGGCCGCCGGGCGGAAGGTGCTGGACTCGGTGGCCGACCAGGTCGCCGCCATCGCCCGGGCCACCACCGACCCGGAGCTGGGTCCGGCGCTGCGCGGCTACCTCGACGGCGAGCCCGGTCCGCTGGGCGGTGCCGCGCTGGTGGCGGCGGTGGCCATGGCGCTCGGCTATCACGGGCGCGACCAGCAAGGGCTGGCCCTCGGCGACCTGCTGGTCGCCGATCTCGGTCCGGCCGGTGCGGCCGTCGCCGCGACCGAGCAGATCACCGTGGCTGCCGCCGGGTCGATGTCCCCGCTGCCGCTGAACCGCATCAGGGCGGAGAAATCGCAGAACTACGGCCACTGGCGGCTTCGCCAGTCCGTGCTGCGCCGGGTCCGCGCCCATCTCGCGGCGGCCGGCGACGACGACTACGCCGCGGCCCGCGCCGCGCTGGTCCCGTACCGGTCCGGGCCGTTGGCGACGCGGGTGGTCACCTCGTTCCTGCTGCCCACCGAGCGGGAGTGGGTGGCGCGGTCGACGAGGTGGACGCGATCCACGCCCTCAGCGGGCACCTGGCGGTCTACCGGCTGATGTACGACCAGGCGCCGATCGTCACCGCCACCGCGGCGGTCGGGTCGCCGATCGCGCCGCTGCTGACCGAATGGTTCGACCACGAGCACGCCGGCGCGGACGCGCGGCAGCGGCTGGCGTCGCTGCTGGCGGCCCTGCCCGGCGACGAGCCGATGGCGGCGCTGCTCGACCGGCTGGACCGTAGGTACGTGCCGCCCGCGGTGACGGAGATGCTGCGCCGCTTCCCGGTGCGCGGCGTGCGCCTGCTGTCCGCCGCCGCCGAGGGGCGCAGCCCGGCTGCGCGGGAGGCAGCCACGTTGCTGCGCGCCCACGTGCTGGCCAACCCGGCCGCTGTCGAGGCGGCGCTGCCGACGCTGGCCCCGGCACAGCGGGAGCGAATCGAGCGGATCCACGACGACGCCTCCACGCTGCCGGCCGCCGGGCCGGACCGGCTGCCACCGGTGCTGGTGTCCCCGCCCTGGTCGGTCCGCCGCCCACGTTCCGCCCCGCCGGTGGTGGACGGGCTGGCCCGTCCCGCCGGGTCCGCCACGGCCTGGCTGCCGGGCGAGCGGGAGCGGTGGGCCGCGGTGGTGCCCCGCTGGTCCGGCTGGTGGCGGGGTGACGACCTGACCGTGCTGGCCGCCGAGGTCGCCGCCGGGCGAGCCGGATCGTCAGCGGCGATCCACTTCTTCGTCCGGGCCACCGAGGAACTGGCCCGGCCGCTGCTGCCGGCCTGGCGGCCCACCGAGTCCTGGGGCGCCGACGAGTGGATGTCCCGCCTCGCCGGGCGCTACGAGCTGGACGCGCTGCCCACCGCGCTGCACCTGGCCCGTACCGCGCCGAAGAGTGTCGGCGAGGTGCTGCTGCCGTACGCCGACGGCGAGGTCGCCGACCTGATGGCCGACTGGCTCGACCGGCTCAAGACGGCCCGCCCGGTCGCCCGGGCCTGGCTGCGGCGGCACCCGGAGTACGCCGTGCGGGCGCTGCTGCCGGCTGCCCTGGGCGCGCCCGGCCCGCGCCGCCGGGCCGCCGAGCGGGCGCTGCGCCTGGTCGCCGCCGAACACCGCGACACGCTCCTCGGCGTGGCCCGCGAGCACGGCGAGGAGGCGCTCGCCGCCGCCACGGCGATGCTCGACGCGGACCCGCTGGCGCAGCTCCCGGCCCGGATGCCGAGCCTGCCGGCGTGGCTGGACCCGGCGGTGCTGCCGCAGGTGCTGCTGCGGGACCGTTCGGCGGCGCTGCCCGCCGAGGCGGTACGCCACCTCTGCACGATGCTCGCCATCTCCGCGCCCGGCGAGCCGTACCCGGGGGTGGAGATCGTCCGCACGGCGTGCGACAGCGACTCCCTGGCGGAGTTCGGCTGGGCGCTGTTCGAGAGCTGGCAGGCCGCCGGCGCGCCGTCGAGGGACGGCTGGGCGTTCACCGCGCTGGGGCTGCTCGGCGACGACTCGACCGCGCGGCGGCTCGCGCCGTTGGTCCGGGCCTGGCCGGGCGAGAGCCAGCACGCCCGGGCGGTGACCGGCCTGGAGGTGCTGGCGCAGATCGGCACCGACGTGGCGCTGATGCACCTGTACGGCATCTCGCAGAAGGTGAAGTTCCGCGGCCTGCGGGAGCAGGCGGCCCGCAAGGTCACCGAGGTCGCCGACGGGCTGGGGCTGACGCCCGAGCAGCTCGGCGACCGGCTGGTGCCCGACCTCGGGCTGGACGCCGACGGCAGTCTGGTCCTCGACTACGGGCCGCGCCGGTTCACCGTCGGCTTCGACGAGCAGCTCAAGCCGTACGTGGTGGACGGCGCCGGCGCCCGCCGCAAGGACCTGCCCAAGCCCGGCGCCCGGGACGACGCCACGCTCGCGCCCGCCGCGCACAAGCGCTTCGCCGGCCTGAAGAAGGACGTGCGCACGCTCGCCGCCGACCAGATCCGCCGCTTCGAGACGGCGATGGTGACCGGGCGGCGCTGGCCGGCCACGGACTTCCGCCGCTACTTCCTGTCCCACCCGCTGCTGTGGCACGTCGTGCGCCGGCTGGTCTGGGCCACTGTGGACGACGCCGGTCAGGTGAGCGCCGCGTTCCGGGTCGCCGAGGACCGCACGCTCGCCGACGCCGACGACGAGACGTACGCGCTGCCGGATGACGCCACCGTCACCATCGCGCACCCGCTGCGCCTCGGCACGGCGGTGCCGGCCTGGGCGGAGGTCTTCGCCGACTACGAGATCCTCCAGCCGTTCCCGCAGCTCGGCCGCGACGTGCACCGGCTGGACGAGGCCGAGCGCGCGGAGAAGCTGCTGCGGCGGCACGCGGGCGTCACGGTCCCGGCGGGGCGGCTGCTCAGCCTGGAGCGGCGAGGCTGGCGGCGCGGCGACCCGCAGGACGCCGGCATCCAGAGCTGGCTGGAACGCGAGGTCCCCGGCGGCGGGGCGGTGGTGATCGACCTCGACCCCGGCATCGCGGTCGGGATCGTCGACATGTTCCCCGACCAGAAGATCGAGGCGATCTGGGTCAACGACGTGCCGTACGGCGGCTGGTTCCAGCGCGACGGCAAGGTCCGCCTCGGCGACCTGGACGACGTCACCGTCTCCGAGGTGCTGCGCGACCTGGCGGAGGTGACCCGGTGACCGCGCTCGACCCGACCGCCGAGCGGGCCCAGCGGCCCCCGGCCGTCGAGCGAGCGCAGCGGCCTCCGGCCGAGGTGCGGTACGCCGACGAGCTGACCGCGCTGGCCGCGAACGACAGTGACCCGCGCCCGCCGGGCTGGCGGCTGAGCCTGCGCGCCGCGCGCCGGTTCATCCTCGGTGACCCGGCGGCCGGGATCCGGCGCAAGTTCGTCGGCGACCCGTCGCTGATCGACAGGGCGCTGGTGGCGCTGGCGACCAGCCGCGGGCTGATGCTCGTCGGCGAGCCCGGCACCGCCAAGTCGCTGCTGTCGGAGCTGCTCGCGGCCGCGGTCAGCGGCGAATCCACGCTCACCATCCAGGGCGGCGCGGCCACCACCGAGGACCAGATCCGCTACTCGTGGAACTACGCTCTGCTGGTCGCCGACGGCCCGTCGCCGCGCGCGCTGGTGCCGGCGCCGCTGCTGCGCGGCATGGCCGAGGGGCGGGTGGTCCGCTTCGAGGAGATCACCCGCTGCCCGCTGGAGGTGCAGGACTGCCTGCTCTCCCCGCTGTCGGACCGCGTGCTCGCCATTCCGGAGCTGCCCGGCGCCGACGCCATGGTGTTCGCCCGCGAGGGCTTCAACGTGATCGCCACCGCGAACACCCGGGACCGGGGCGTCAACGAGATGAGCGCCGCGCTGAAGCGGCGGTTCAACTTCGAGACCGTCTTCCCGATCCCCGACCTCGGCACCGAGCTGGAACTGGTGGAGGCCGAGGCGGGCGAGTTGCTGCGCCGCTCCGGTGTGACCGCGCCGCCCCGCCGGGACCTGCTGGAGGTGCTGGTCACCACGTTCCGGGAGCTGCGGACCGGGATCACCGAACGTGGCGACGCGATGGAGCGGCTGTCGGCGGTGATGAGCACCGCCGAGGCGGTGTCGGTGGCGCACGCGGTCGGGCTGCGCGGCTGGTTCCTGCGCGGCGAGCCCGGCGACGCCGCCGACCTGGTCGCCTGCCTGGCCGGCACCGCCGCGAAGGACGACGCGGAGGACCTGGCCCGGCTGCGTCGCTACCTGGAACAGCAGGTGTCCCGCCGCTCCGGCGCGCAGTGGCGGGCGGTGCACGACGCCCGGCACCTGCTGCCCGGGTGAGCACCGTCGAGACGCCCGGCGGCGTCACCTTCCTCGGCGTGCGCCACCACAGCCCGGCCTGCGCCCGGCTGGTCGCGGCCACGGTGGCGCGGCTGCGCCCGGCGTACGTGCTGGTGGAGGGGCCGGCGGACCTGAACGGGCGGATGGACGAGTTGCTGGGAGACCACGAGCTGCCGATCGCCGTGTTCACCGCGCACCGCGACGGCAACCGGCGGCACGCCTCCTGGAGCCCGTTCTGCGCGTACTCGCCGGAGTGGGTGGCGCTGACCGCCGGCCGTGAGGTGGGCGCGCAGCTGCGCTTCATCGACCTGCCCGCGTGGCATCCCGCGCTGTCCGGCCGCGCCAACCGGTACGCCGACGCCGACCAGCGGTACGCCGAGGCGGTACGCCGGCTCTGCGCCACCCTCGCCGTGGACAACGTGGACGCGCTCTGGGACCACCTGTTCGAGATCGGCCCGGACGACGGGCTGGCCGAGCGCCTCGACACGTACTTCGACGTGCTGCGCGGCGAGTCCGCGGCCGGGGCGGACGACACGGCCCGGGAGGCGTACATGGCCCGCTGGGTACGCGCCGCCCGCCGCCGGGCCGCCGGCCGCCCGGTGCTGGTGGTGACCGGCGGCTTCCACCGTCCCGCCCTGGTCCGGCTCACCGCCGGGGCGGGGGACGACGGACCGGAGGACGAGGACTGGCCGGAGGTGCCCGCCCCGGCTCCGGACGCGGTGGCGGGCAGCTACCTCGTGCCGTACTCGTTCCGGCGCCTCGACGCGTTCGTCGGCTACCAGTCCGGGATGCCGTCCCCGGCGTACTACCAGCGGGTCTGGGAGGACGGGCCGCGCCGGGCCGCGGAGGCGCTCACCGAGGCGGTGGCGGCCCGGCTGCGTGCCCGGCGGCAGCCCGTCTCCACCGCCGACCTGATCGCCGCCCGGACGATGGCCGGCGGCCTGGCCCGGCTGCGCGGCCACGCCCACCCGGGCCGGGTCGACGTGCTCGACGCTCTGGTGTCCGCGCTGGTCACCGACGCGCTCGACCAGCCGCTGCCGTGGGCGACCCGGGGCACCCTCGCGCCCGGCGCGCACCCGGTGGTGGTGGAGATGGTCGCAGCGCTCAGCGGCGACCAGGTCGGCCGCCTGCACCCGGACACGCCACTTCCGCCGCTCGTGCACGACGTCGACGCCGAGCTGGCACGGCACCGGATCGATCCGCAGGAGACGGTCGAGCTGGACCTGACAG
>NZ_JAGPXV010000335.1:0-6447 GCF_018070405.1 Micromonospora sp. D75 | reverse complement strand
GGTAGAAGCCGCGGCCGACCTTCTCCTCGCCGCCGAGCACGGCGGAGGCGGGCACGGTGACGCCGTCGAGCACCATCTCGGTGGTCTCGACGCCCTTGTAGCCCATCTTGTCGATCTTGCCGGGGATGGTGAGGCCGGGCGCGGTCTCACCGAAGCCGGGCTCCTTCTCCAGCAGGAAGGTGCTCATGTTGCCGTAGACCGAGTCGGCCCCGGTGTCGGTCTTGACCAGGGTGGCCACCACCGACGAGTACGCGCCGTTGGTCAGCCACATCTTCTGGCCGTTGAGGACGTAGTTGTCGCCGTCGCGGACGGCCTTCGACTTGATCGCCGAGACGTCCGAGCCGCACTCGGGCTCGGACATCGAGAACGCGCCGCGCACCTCGCCGGTGGCCATCCGGGGCAGCAGCCGGGCCTTCTGGTCGGCGGAGCCGTGCTGCGAGATCAGGTACGCCACGATGAAGTGCGTGTTGACGATGCCGGAGATCGACATCCAGCCCCGGGACAGCTCCTCGACCACGAGCGCGTAGGTCAGCAGGGACTCGCCCAGCCCGCCGTACTCCTCGTCGATGGTGAGGCCGAACAGCCCCATCTCGCGCATGCCGTCGAGGATGTCGCTCGGGTACTCGTCGGCGTGCTCCAGCCGCTGCGCGTGCGGAATGATCTCTTTGTCGGCGAACTCCCGGACAGTTTCCAGAATCGACCGCTGCACGTCGGTCAGTCCGGGCGTCTGGGCGAGTCGGGCCATCTCAGCCTCCGGGGTCGTCGGCGCATTACTCAGGGGTAACTGAACGCTCGGTCAGTATCGGCCCCGGGACCGGCGCAGCCAAGGTGACCAGTCCCTACAACCGCTGTGAAAAGGTTCACCGCTACGGGTAGCGTCCGCAAGAGAGAGGGCCCGTTCACCTGGGGAAAAGGGGCGCGCGTGACTGACGAGCAGCCACCCTCACCGTACGAGCCGCCGCCGCACGGCCAGCCGTACGGGCAGCCGCAGTACGGCCAGCAGCATCCGCAGTGGGGCCAGCAGCCCCCGTACGCCCCGCAGCCGCCCTACGGCCAGTACGGCCCACCCGGGCCGGGGCCACGCCCCGGCGGCACGAACGTGCTCGCCATCCTGTCACTGGTCTTCGCGTTCGTCTTCGCGCCCGCCGGCATCGTCTGCGGCCACCTGGCGAAGCGGCAGATCCGGCAGACCGGCGAGGACGGCGACCAGCTCGCCACCTGGGGACTGATCCTCAGCTACATCTTCACCGCGATCGGCCTGGTGGCCTGCTGCGGCTGGATCGGGCTGGCGATCTGGGCCAACTCCGACAACGGCACCTACTGAGGCTCAGCGGAACTGCGCCTCCCGGACGCTGTTGCCACCGTCGACCACGAGCATCTGCCCGGTGATGTACGACGCGGCCGGCGAGCAGAGGAACGCGATCGCGGCGGCCACCTCGTCCGGCGTGCCGGGACGCCCGACCGGCGTACCCAGGCCCTGCTTGATCTCGGCCATGGTGGACGCCGCGGTGTGGATGATGCCCGGCGCCACCGCGTTCACAGTCACCCCGTCGGCGATCATCTCCATCGCCAGCGCCCGGGTCAGCCCGACCACGCCGGCCTTGGCCGCCGCGTAGGCCGCCTCGGTGGGCAGCGCGTTGACCGGCCCGGCGGTGGCGGCCAGGTTGACGATCCGGCCCCAGCCCCGCTCGGCCATGCCACCGATGAACGCCCGGCTGCACAGGAACGCGGTGGTCAGGTTCCTGTCGATCTCGCCGCGCCACTCGTCGTACGTCAGCTGGGCCACCGGCCGCAGCACCTCCGGGCTGGCCCGGCTGGCCAGGCCCGCGTTGTTCACCAGCACCTCGACGTCGCCGAGCTGCTCGGCCACCGCGTCGGCGAGCGCGCCCACCTCCGACTCGTCGGTGAGGTCGGCGACGAAGCCGGTGACGCCCAGCTCGCCCGCGCGCTCGTGGATGCGCCGGGTGGTGGAGACGATCGCCACCCGGGCGCCCAGGTCGGACAGCCGGCGCGCGGTCGCGTACCCGATGCCGTCGGCGCTGCCCGCGCCGGTGACCAGCGCGACCCGGCCGTCCAGCCGCATGGTGGCCGGTTCCGGCAGCGGCGCCGGCCGTTCGGAGTCGGCGGCGCCGACCGGCTCGCCGCCACGCGGGCGCCGCACCGACCCCGGCCGGCTCATGTCCCGTCGCGACCGACCCCCACGCGCGTCAAGTGCCATGCCGAGGATCCTGCCCGGTACCGACCCGCCGGGCAACGCGCGCCCGGAAAGAGGGTGCTCCGTGTCGCGAGCCGGTGGCTACCCTGAGCCGACCACGTACCTGGAGATGATCAGATGAGCTATCCCCCACCGCCCGGTGGTTGGCAGGACCCCTCGGCGGCCGGGCCGCACTCGGCGCCGCCGGCCGACCCGATCATGCCCGCGATCCCGAACCAGCCGGGCCAGGCCGACCCGTACGCGCCGGTCGCCGATCCCTACGCGCCGGTCGCCGACCCGTACGCGGGCGCGAAGTCCCCGTACGCCCCACCCGGCGGCGACCCGTACGCCGCCGCGATGCCCGGCTACCCGCCCCCGGGCACCTACCCGCCGCCGGGGGCCTATCCCGGCTACGCGATGCCGCCGGCCCGCACCAACACGATGGCCATCGTGGCGCTGGTCCTGTCGCTCGTCGGCTTCGCCTCGTGCATCACCGCGCCGATCGGCGCCATCATGGGCCACGTCGCGCGCAAGCAGATCCGGGAGACCGGTGAGCAGGGCGAGGGCATGGCCACGGCGGCCATCATCGTGGGCTGGATCCTGACCGCTCTGCTGGTCGCCGGCATCATCTTCTACATCGTGATGATCGTGATCGCGATCGGCGCGTCCAGCGCCAGCAGCAGCTACTGACGCCACCGGGCCGCCCCCGGGCGCGGGGGCGGCCCGACGCGCGATCAGGCCGAGGGCGGCGTGAACGAGGACGTACGGGACATGCCGGCGGCGCGGCCCTTGGCGGCGATCACCAGGGCCATCTTGCGGGACGCCTCGTCGATCATCTCGTCGCCGAGCATCACCGCGCCGAGCTTCCCGCCCGCCTCCGAGGTGTAGTAGTCGTAGGCGTCGAGGATCAGCTCGGCGTGGTCGTAGTCGGCCTGCGCCGGCGAGTAGACCTCGTTAGCCGCGTCGATCTGGCCGGGGTGCAGCACCCACTTGCCGTCGAAGCCCAGCGCCGCCGAGCGCTTCGCCACCTCGCGGAACGCGTCCACGTCGCGGATCTGCAGGAACGGGCCGTCGATGGCCTGCTTGTCGTGCATCCGCGCGGCCATCAGGATGCGCATCAGGATGTAGTGGTACGGGTCGCCCGGGTAGTCCGGGATCAGCGCGCCGACCACCAGGGACTTCATGTTGATCGAGGCCATGAAGTCGGCCGGGCCGAAGATGATCGTCTCGACCCGGGGCGAGGCGCCGGCGATGGCGTCCACGTTCACCAGCCCGGCCGCGTTCTCGATCTGCGCCTCGATGCCGATCCGGCCCACCTCCAGGCCGAGCGTCTTCTCGATCTGGGTGAGCAGCAGGTCCAGCCAGTGCACCTGCTCGGCGTTCTGCACCTTCGGCAGCATGATGCAGTCCAGGTTCGCCCCGGCGCCCTCGACCACCTCGATGACGTCCCGGTAGGTCCACGGCGTGGTCAGGTCGTTCACCCGGACCACGCGGGTCTTGCCCGCCCAGTCGCCCTCGTTCAGCGTCGCCACGATGTTCTTGCGCGCGTCCGGCTTGGCCAGCGGGGCGACCGCGTCCTCCAGGTCCAGGAAGACCTGGTCGGCGGGAAGGCCCTGGGCCTTGCCGAGCATCTTGACGCTGGAGCCGGGCACCGCCAGGCAGGATCGGCGGGGACGACCGACAGCGGTCATGGGTGCGCTCCTTCCAGCGTCCGGCGCAGGCGCCGGCGCAGCGGTGGATTTCGAGAACTTAACGATCCCAAAGGGCGTGGTGACGCCACGGTAACCTCGTGCCGTGACCGGGGTGAATGGACCTGTGGAAGATCTCACTGAGCGTCGGATCGTGGTGCTGACCGGGGCGAGCTCCGGCATCGGCCTGGCCGCCGCGGAGGAGTTGGCGCGCCGCGGTGACCAGGTGGTGCTGGTCGGCCGGGACCCGGCCCGGCTGCGCGCCGCGGGCGAGCGGGTCCGCGAGTGCTGCGGCGAGCAGCCGGAGCTGTTCCGCGCCGACTTCGCGGTGCTCGACGACGTACGCGGGCTCGCCGAACGCCTGCGCGAGCGCTACGACCGGATCGACGTGCTCGCCAACAACGCCGGCGCGATCGTGCTGGAGCCGATCACCACGGTCGACGGTTTCGAGCTGAGCATGCAGGCCAACCACCTCGCCCCGTTCCTGCTCAGCAACCTGCTGCGAGACCGGATCGGGCGGATGGTGGTCACCGGCTCGGACGCGCACCGCAGCGGCGTGCTCGACCCCGACGACCTCAACTCCGCGCTGCGCTCGTACCGGCCGTTCCGCGCGTACGGCACCAGCAAGCAGGCGAACATCCTGTTCACCGCCGAGGCGGCCCGGCGCTGGCCGGAGGTGCCCGCGCACGTGTTCCACCCGGGCGTGGTGCGGACCCGCTTCGGCAACGAGAGCCGGATCGTGGCGCTCGGCATGCGGCTGCTGCCGTTCCGCAGCCCGGAGAAGGGTGCCGAGACGCTGGTCTGGCTCGCCTGCCAGGACCCGTCCCGGCTGACGAACGGCGGCTACTACGCCGACCGCAAGCCGCACCGGCCCCGGCCCAAGGCGGCCGACCCGGCGCTGGCCGCGCGGCTCTGGACGGCCAGCGCGAAGGCCGTCGGCGTCGACGCCTGAGCGGGTCACCACGACCGCCGGTCCGCTGGGACACTCGACGCCATGACGACGGGAAACGAGGTCCTGCTGGTCGCGCTGGTCGACCTGAGCGCCGACGCGGACGCCGGGCGGCGGTACGAGGACGCGGTGCTGGCGCTGCTCGGCCGGCACGGCGGCGAGTTGCAACGGCGGCTGCGTACCGGCGACGGGGAGACCGAGGTGCACGTGATCCGGTTCGCCGCCCGCGCCGGGCTGGACGCGTTCCTGGTCGACCCGGACCGCGTCGCGCTGCGCGCCGAGCTGGGCGACGCCGCGCCCGCCACCCGCGTGCTTGAGGTACGCGACGTCTGAGCTGCGCCTTCTCCCTCACTTCATCACGCGGGGACGCCGAGAACAAGACTTGATCTTGGGGCTGGCGAGGCGCAGTGTCGGGGCATGGACTTCGATCCTCTGGCCACCGCCCGCCGCGCACTCTGGATCGGCGGCGCGCAGTGGGCCGGCAAGACGACACTCGCGGTCACGTTGGCACTGCGGTACGGGCTGACCGCGTACCTCTACGACCGCCACGACGCGCGAGGGCACGACGACCGGCGGATCGCCGACCGGATCCGACGGGGTGAGCCGCCGGACGGCCCGGACGCGGAGGCGACCTGGGTGACGACGAACCCGGAGCGGATGGCAGCCGAGACCCTCGCCGGATTTCCGCGCCGCTTCGAGTGGGTGCTCGACGACCTGAGCGCGCTGGTGAGCGGTCGCCGGGTGGTCGCCGAGGGCTGGGGGCTGCGGCCCGAACTGGTTGCCCCGATCGTCGAGTCGACAGGGCAGATGGTGGTGCTGGTGCCGACGCCGGAGTTCCGCGCGTACCAGGTGGAACGGCTGCCGCGGGCGATGGCCCGGCATCCCGGCGTGAGCGACCCGGAGCGGGCGTGGCGTCATCGGATCGCGCGCGACGAGCTGGTCGCCGCCGACGCGGTCGCCGCCGCCCGGGCGCTCGGGGTACGCGTGATCGAGGTGGACCTCGACCGGGACGCCGAGGCGGTCGCAGCGCTGGTCGCCGACCACTTCGCCGGATACCTCTGAGCGTCACCGCGACACGTGCACCGGGACGCTCGTCACCACCACGCCGGGCAGCGCCCGCAACGCGGTCCGCAGCCGCTGCTCGGCGCGGCTGTGCAGCAGCCGGTACCGACGTCGGCGCAGCACCACCTCCGGCACGATCACGGTGAGCGTCAGGTCCGGGCTCGCGGCGTGCAGCGCCTCCAGGTAGTGCGCCAGCGGGCCGATCACCGACCGGTACGGCGACACGTTCGTCTCCAGCTTCAGGTGGTCGCCCCAGCCCCGCCACTGGTCCCGGATCCGGTCCGCCTCGTCCTGCGCCGGAGCGAGGTGCACGGCGAGCGTCGGCCGCCCGAGCGAGGTCGCGTACGCCAGCGCGCGCAGCGACGCCCGGTTCAGCCGGGCCACCGGCACCACCACCAGGTGGCGTACCTGCTGGGGCAGCTCGTCGCACTCGGCGGGCGGCGCGGACGGCGGCGAGTGCAGCGCCAGCGCGCGGTGCAGCCGGTCGTAGTGCCCGTGGATCCGGCGGAACAGCAGCACCAGCAGCGGCACCGCGAGCACCACCACCCAGGCGC
>NZ_JAGPXV010000334.1:0-6463 GCF_018070405.1 Micromonospora sp. D75 | reverse complement strand
GGAGTTCGCCGAATTCACCGAAGGCTCGTACCACACCGTGGAACGGATTCTCCGGGCGAGATGCCGGGACCGTCAGGCGGTGGAGGACGCGCTTCACGAAGCCTTTCTGCACGGTCGGGTCGAGTGGTCCAAGCTCCGCGACCACGTCCGGCCGATCGGGTGGATCGTCCGTACGGCGCGGTTCAAGATGCTGAAGGATCACGACCGACGACTGCGGGAGGCCGCGGTGGCGCCGGAGGACCTGCCGCCGTCGTCCCACTCGGACATCGCTGACGCGTGGGAGGCGCAGGAGACGCTGCGCGGCTGGTTGCACCAGTTGCCGGTACGGCACGCCGAGGTGTTCCAGATGTCGAAGGAGGGCTTCTCCAACCAGGAGATCGCCCGCATCCTCGGCCTGACCGAGAACAGCGTCCGCTCCTACAAGGCCGCCGCCAAGAAGGAGCTGTGCGAACTGGCCGAGAAGGCCGGCTTCACCCGCTCGGAGAGCGAGCGGCGGCAGGGGGCCGGCCGTGGATCTCGATGACATCCTGGCGCTCGCCGAGACCACGCCCAGCCCGCTGGAGCTCGCCCGCGCGCGCCGGGTGGCGCGGACCGTGCAGAGCCAGCACGACCTGTCCCTCGCCGAGGGCTACAAGATCATCGTGGACACCGACCTCGCCGATCCCCTGACCTGGGACGCCGACGAGGCCGTCCGGGTCACCCGCGCCGCCCAGTTGGCGAAGCAGGGCACCGTCACCTGGCTGCCCGGTGACCGCGACGCGGAGCGCTTCGAGCGGCTCTCCTGGTCCGACGAGATGGCGATGATCGTCGGGCAGGCGCCGGGAACGCTCCGCCTCACCCCGCGGACGCTCGCCGACCTCGTTCATCCCGCCGATGTCGAGCGCGTCCTCGCCGCGGTGCGGACGGCGTGGGAACAGAGCCGCCCCGACGAGATCGGCTTCCGGGTGGTCCAGCCCGGAGGCAGCGTCCGCCACGTGTACTGCCACCTCGAGATCCTCACCGACGCGGGCCGGCCGGTCGGCGTCATCGCCACCGGCGAGGACATCACCGCGCTCGAACTCGCCCGCCAGGAGCAGCGCCGGCTCGCCGTACGCAGCCGGATGCTCGGCCCCGACCCGGCCGTCCGGGACGTGCTCACCGGGCTCCAGACCCGCGGGTACGTGATCGACGAGGTCGACCGGGCGCGGCGCACCACCGGCGGCGCCCTGATCGTCGTGGCGACCGAACCGGCCACCCGGCTGCCCGACGCGCTGACCGACGAGGACCGCGACCAGGTGACGGCGGAGATCGCCCGGACCCTGCGCGCAGTCGCCGGGGACGGCGTCACCAGCGGGCTGGTGGGTTCCGGCTCGTGGGGGCTACTGCTCGCCCCCCGGGACGACGCGGGGAAGGCCGAGGCCCTGGCCGCCCGGATCGTGGACAAGTTCCGGAACCATCTGTTCAGCGTCCGGCAGAAGCCCCTGCGGCTCAACACCTCGGCCGGCGTGGTCCATTTCGACAACGACATCCCGGACACCGGCTTCGACCTTCTCGTGGACGGCGAGCACGCGGCCCGCGACGCGCACCGCAACGCCACCGCCGTCAAGGTCCTGGAGCGGCCGGTCGCCGAGCGGGAACGGACGGACCGGTGCCGCCGCCGGATTCACCGCGCCGTCTCGGCCAACCGGTTCGCCCTGTACGCCCAGCCCATCATCGATCTCGGGCTCAATCAGGTGGCCCGTCACGAGATTCTGCTGCGCGTTCGCAGCGACACCGGTGAACCGGTCGCGCCGTGGGCCTTTCTCGACATGGCCGAGCGGGTCGGCGAGATCCTGGCGGTGGACAAGTGGGTCATCGACCACGCTCTGGAACTGATCGGCCGCGGGGCACAGACCTCGCATTACCAGGTGAACATTTCCGGGAAGTCGCTCGCCGACCCGGGACTGCTCGCTTTCGTGACCGGGGCGATCCACCGGCACCACGTCAAGCCGGAATGCCTGACGTTCGAAATCACCGAGACCGCGCTCATCGAGAACCGCAACGAGGCGCTGGCCTTCGCCACCGGAATCAGAGAGGTCGGCTGCCACCTGGCGCTCGACGACTTCGGCACCGGATACGGCGCCCTCGCCCAGCTCAAATACCTGCCGGTGGACCTGGTGAAGATCGACGGCGCGTTCATCGTCGACCTGTGCCGGTCGCCAGCCGACCAGGCTGTGGTGTCGGCGCTCGTCGAGCTGTGCCACACGCTCGGCATCCGGGTCGCGGCCGAGTACGTCCAGGACCAGGAGACCCTCGATCTCCTGCGCGCCGCGGAGGTCGACTTCGCGCAGGGATATCAGATCGGGCGGCCGGAACCGATAACTGTGAGCCAGGAGGAGGTGCAGAGCGTCGAACTCGAACTGCGGCTCCTGCCTCAGCAGACCGCCATGGGATGACCGGTCGTCACCCGGCCCGGCTGGGAACCGGCGGGGCGGGTTCCGCCTCGGGCGACCCGGCCGGCGGGGACGCGGCCGCGCGGCGGCGGAACAGCAGCAGCATCAGCCAGCCCGCGACCAGTCCCCAGAACGCGCCGCCCACCCCGAACAGGCTCACCCCGGAGGCGGTGACCACGAACGTCACCACCGCCGCCTCCCGCGCGTCCGGCTGGGCCACAGCCGCCGCGACAGCCCCGGCCAGCGCGCCGAGCAGGGCGAGCCCGGCGACGGCCTCCACCAGCACCGGCGGGGAGAGCAACACCAGTGTGGTGGCCACGCCCGCGCCGAGCCCGAGCAGCGCCAGCCCGATCCCGGCGGTGACCGAGGCGATCCAGCGCCGTTCCGGGTCCGGGTGAGCGTCCGGCCCGGCCGCCAGCGCGGCGGTGATCGCGGCCAGGTTCACCGCGTGCCCGCCGGCCGGAGCGCCGAGGGCGGTGGCGAGCCCGGTCACCCGCAGCGCCGAGCCCAGCGGGGCCCGATAGCCGTAGCCGGCGAGCACGGCGGTGCCAGGCACGTTCTGGGCGGCCATGGTGACCAGGAACAGCGGCAGCGCGAGCCCGACGACGGCGGGCAGCGTCCAGGCCGGCGCGGTGAGCGCGACGACCGGCGCGGCGTCCATCCGGGCCGGGCCGGAGGTGGTGAGCGCGATCGCGACAACTGCCACGGCGAGCGCGCCGGGTACCGCCCAGCGGCGGGCGAACCGGTGCAGCAGGAGCCAGACCAGCACCACCGGCCCGGCCAGCCGGGGCACCTCCACGAGGGCGCGTACGGGCGCCGTACACAGCGGCAGCAGCACCCCGGCGAGCATGGCGGAGGCGATCGGGGCGGGGATCGCGGCGACCGCGCGGCCGAGCGCGGGGATCAGCCCGGCGGCGACGATCAGCAGGCCGGCGAGCAGGAAGGCGCCGACCGCGGCGGGCCAGCCGCCGGTGACCGGCCCGGTGGCGACGAGCAGCGCCGCGCCCGGCGTGGACCAGGCGATCGACAGTGGCAGCCGGTGCCGCAGGCCGAGCCAGACCGCGCAGGCGCCACTGGCGACGCAGAGCGCGAGCAGGCCGGAGGCCGCCTGGTCCCGGTCGGCGCCGACGGCGCGCAGCCCGGCCAGGACGACTGTGAACGAGCTGGCGAAGCCGACCAGGGCGGTCACCACGCCGGCCAGGACGGGTTGGAGCCGACCCCCCATGCTCTCCTCCTCCGCCGTTCCGTTTACGGAACGGCACGGTGTAGCACGATAGCCCTCATGACAGCCGCCGCACCACCCGATGACCGGGGCGCCCGGGAGGTCGGCCGGCGCATCCGCTCGCTCCGCACCGAACGGGGCATCTCCCTGTCCGAGCTGGCCCGCCTCGCGGGCGTCGGCAAGGCCACGCTCTCCGGCCTGGAGAACGGCGTGCGCAACCCCCGGCTGGAAACCCTGTACGCGATCACCGCGCAGCTCGGCGTGCCGCTGACCGCCGTACTCTCCGCGCCCGAGCAGGCACCCACGGTACGCGGGGCGGCTGTCGGCGCCACGCTGCTGGAGGTCTTCGGCGACCGGGAGGCGACCTTCGAGCTGTACCGGATGTGGGTCACCCCGGGTCCGGCTCAGCTCTCCCCCGCCCACTCCAGCGGCGTGACCGAGCACGTCACAGTCTTCTCCGGCGTACTGCGCGCCGGCCCGGTCGACGCCCCGCTCACCGCCGGTCCGGGCGGCTACCTGCGGTGGGTCTCCGACGTGCCGCACACGTACGCGGCGGTGGGCGAGGAGGAGGTCCACGCGAGCCTGCTGCTGCGTTATCCTCGACCGTCCACACCGGACAGTTGACGCATACCCAGGATGCAAGCGGATGACATTTCTTTCAGCAGACCCGCCACCGCGTAGAGACGCGGAGCCGTTCTTCTTGGCAAGCTTGTCCTCATGACGCTCATCCTCCGCTCGGCCATCCTCAACGACGTCGGCCTCGTCCGGACCAACAACGAGGACTCCGCCCTCGCCGGTGACCGCCTCGTGGCGGTGGCCGACGGCATGGGCGGGCTCCCCGCCGGCGAGGTGGCCAGCGAGATCGTCATCCGGATCCTGGACGAGCTGACCCCGCCCACCGGCGCCGACGAGGCGGCCGACGCGCTGCGCGCCGTGGTCAGCACCGCCAACCAGCGCATCCGCGCGGCCATCACCGTCGACCCGGCCCGCGACGGCATGGGTACGACGCTGACCGCCGCCCTGCTCGCCGGGGACACCCTGGTGCTCGCCCAGGTCGGCGACTCCCGCTGCTACCTGCTGCGCGACCACGAGCTGACCCAGCTCACCCGCGACGACACGTTCGTGCAGGCGCTCGTCGACCAGGGCGCGCTCTCCCGCGACCAGGCCCGCCACCACCCGCAGCGTTCGCTGGTCACCCGCGCGGTGCAGGGCTCCGACGCGCCACCCGCCGTCGGGGCGCTCACCGTGTTCCCCGGCGACCGGCTGCTGCTGTGCAGCGACGGCCTCTCCGACTACGTGGAGGACGCCGCCATCGCGGCGGCGCTCGCCACCTACGGCGACCGCCAGCAGTGCGGCGAGCAACTGGTGAAGCTGGCCCACCAGGCCGGCGCGCCGGACAACGTGACAGTGGTCATCTCGGACGTCACCGAGGCGTGAGTCGGCGTCCTTTCCGGTTGCGGAGCGCGCCCGCTGCGGTTGGGATGAACGGATGCACATCCGCCGGCTGGCCGCCGATGAACGACTGACCACCAGCTTCCCGCTCCAGGCGTACGCGTTCGAGGCCTCGCCGATGGGCGCCTCCCGGACCGACCAGTTCCGCGCCTACCTGCCGTACAACGCCGGGAACACGACACTGGTGGCCGAGGAGGACGGCGTCACCGCGGCGGCGGTCTCGGCGATCCCGATGCGGCAGAACCTGCGCGGCGCGGTGCTGCCGATGGCCGGTGTCGCGGGCGTGGCCACCCATCCGCTGGCCCGCCGGCGCGGACACGTCCGCACGCTCATGCACCAGCTCCTCGACGGCATGCGGGACGAGGGGCAGCAGCTCAGCGCGCTGCACCCGTTCCGCGCCTCGTTCTACGAGCGCTTCGGCTACATCGGGCTGCCCCGGCGGCGTACCGCTGTCTTCTCCCCCGCGGACCTGGCGCCGCTGCTGCGCGCCGAACTGCCGGACGAGCTGGTCTGGGAGCGGATCGGCACCGGCTATGCGCGGTGGCGCGCGTACACCGAACGGTGCCTGCGGGAACGGCACGGCTTCGCGGTCTTCCCGGACTTCCGGGCGGTCGGGCTGCGCGACCGCGACGACCGCTGGCTGGTCAGCGTGGTGCGCGGCGGCGAGACGGTCGGCGCTGTCACCTACCGGATCGACGACCACGCCGGCACGCTGCACGCCGACGACCTGCTCGTCGACGACCCGTACGCCCGGGCGTCGGTGCTCCAGTTCTTCGCCCGGCACGTCGACCAGGTGGCCCGGATCAGCGTCCAGATTCCCCCGGACGAACTGCCGGAGCTGTGGCTCACCGACCTCGACGTGCAGGTGGAGGCGAGGGTGGCCCGGCCCGACCCGACCGCGCCGATGGCCCGGCTGCTCAGCCTGGACGCGCTCGCCGACCAGCCGGTCGGGGTGGGCCGGGTGCTGATCGAGGTGGTCGGCGACCGCTGGCTCGCCGGCCGGCACCTGCTCGACGGCACCACCGGCAAGCTGGCGGTGCTGCCCGCGCAGACCACCGCCGAGGGCCGCGTGCCGGCCGCGCGGCTCACCGCCGCCGGGCTGTCCGCCCTGGCGTACGGGGTGCTCGACCCGGCCGAGGTGGTGGTACGCGGCCTGGGCGACGTGCCGGTGGACGCGGCCGGTGAGCTGCGCCGCCTCTTCCCCCGCGAGCTGCCGCACCTGTTCGCCGACTTCTGACCCGGTTGGCGGCACGCGGCCGGGGGTAGGGTCCAGCGCGTGCCGGAATGGCTGGAAGCGGGATTCTGGGGCCTGCTCGCCGGGTCGGCCCTGCTGATCGGGGCGGCCGTCGGGTTCTTCGCGCGCGTACCGCGCCGGACG
>NZ_JAGPXV010000333.1:0-6467 GCF_018070405.1 Micromonospora sp. D75 | reverse complement strand
CGGTGAACACCGGGAGCACGCCCGACCAGTCGAGGTCGACCGGCCGGGCCGTGAACGACTCGACCGCGTGCACCAGCGCGTCGATGCCGGACCAGGCGGTCACCGTCGCGGGCGTCCCGAGCGTGAACTCCGGGTCGACCACGGCGGCCGACGGCACCAGAAAAGGGCTGGAGATGCCCACCTTGAGCTCGCGGTCGGGGTCGGACACGACCGCGACGGGTGTCACCTCCGACCCGGTGCCCGCGGTCGTCGGCACCGCCACCAGCGGCACGATCGGCCCGGGCACGAGGTTCTCGCCGTAGTAGCGGTGCGCCGGCCCGCCGTAGGCCGACAGCAGCGCGATCAGTTTGGCGGCGTCGAGCGCGCTGCCGCCGCCGATCGCCAGGACCACCTCCGCGCGGTAGTCGCGGGCGGTCGCGACCGCGGCGTCGGGGGTGTCGACCGGGAGTTCCGGCGTGATGTCGGAGTGGACCAGCACGTCCAGCCCGGCCCCGGTCAGGGCGTCCACCGTCTCGCGGAAGATCGGCGTCCGCACCAGGAACGGGTCGACCACGGCGAGTACGCGCCGGCCGTGCACCCGGACGACCTCCGGCAGGTGCCGGCGGGCACCGTACCCGAAGTGGATCCGTGGCGGAAGGCGGAGCGTGCCGACGGCGGCGGAGCGGAGGTCGTCGCCGGCGCCGGCCGGCGCGGCCACCACGGTCTCGTCAGGCACTGAAGCCACCGTCCACCGGGAGCACCGCCCCGCTGATGTGGCTGGCCCGGTCGCTCAGCAGGAACGACGCCGTCGCGCCGACCTCCGTCCCGGTGCCCGCCTTCCGCAGTGGGGTCGCCGCGATCCGGGCCTCGACCCCGCCGGGAATCGCCAGCCGGGTCTGGGCCAGCATCGGCGTCTCGGTGGGGCCGGGCGCGATCACGTTCACCCGGATCCCGAGCGGGCCGAAGTCGTGCGCGGCGGTGCGGGTCAGCCCGATGACCGCGTGCTTGGTCGCCTGGTACGCGCCCAGGCCGGAGCTGCCGCGCAGTCCGCCGATGCTGCTCACGTTGACGATCGAGCCGGCGCCCCGGCCGAGCATGACCCGCACCTGCTCGCGGACGCACAACCAGGTGCCCTTGACGTTCACCGCCATGATCCGGTCGAAGTCCTCCTCGGGGACCTGGTCCAGCCGGCCGCCCTGTGTCATCGCGGCGTTGTTGAAGGCGCCGTCGAGCCGGCCGAACCGCTCGACGGTCCGGTCCACGACGCGGGCGACGTCGCGGGCGACGGAGATGTCGCCGGTGACGTGGTCGACGTCGTGCCCGGCCGAGGCGAGTTCCAGGGCGATCTTCTCCAGTGGCCCCTCCGAGCGGGCGACGAGCATCAGCGAGGCGCCGTCGGCGGCGAACACCCGGGCGGCGTCGGCGCCGATGCCCGCGCTGGCGCCGACGACGAGGACGACCTTGCCCACCAACGGGAGGGGGCGGTTCTGCGGGTCCGGCATGGCTTCTCTATCCCTCTTCTCGACGGCTGCCGGTGAGCAGCAAATGTTCGGATAGCGCAACCGAAGTTCATATTACGGAGCGAGGTCTCGTGTGTCCACAGGCGTCGTAACGGCGGAGCGCCCCTCCCGACCGGAGTCGGAAGAGGCGCTCCCCCACTGACGGTGCGGTGTCGCCCGGGTCAGCCCAGGTCCACTCCGTCGACCTGCGGGCCGAGCGGCGGCTGCTGCCAGCCGTGCTCGGTCATCCGCCAGTCCGGCCGCACCTCGCACGGCGCGCACTGCGGCCAGTAGAACTGCGGCTCGCGCCCGCTGACCGGGTTCTTGTAGTGGAACCACATCGGCACGATCCCGGGCCACGCGATGTAACCGGGGGAACCGCCCTGGAACCCGCGCGAGCGCTCACCCATGCTGCTGAGCAGCACGTCCGGCGGGTACCGGGTCACCAGCGTGCTGGGTGCCGGGTCCGGCAGCTCCGGGTTGCGCGGGTTCGCCGCGGCCCAGCCGCCGGCCCAGTTCGTCGACTGCCAGTAGAACTCGTCGATGGTCAGGCTCCAGATGCGCCAGATGCCGTTCTCGAGCACGAACTCGTCGTTGTACATCGCGCCGTTGAACGCGCCGGCGTTGGTCCTCGACGTCCGCGGCTGGAGCAGGCGGGCGCGCATCGTCGCCGACCGTCCGTCCTCGGACACGAGGATCACCGGTTGCGGCCGCCAGTGGTACGAGATGCTGGCGCGCATCGTCGACGGGTTGGTTCCGTAGACCGTCACCCCGGCCTGCCGGATCCGCTCCGGGCCCTGGAAGTAGCCGGCGAACGGCGACAGCTTGTGGCCGAACTCGGCGTGGATCTGCGCCATGTCGTAGATCCGGAGGTCGTCCAGGTAGGCGGTGTACGCCATCGAGACGTTCTCCGCCCCGTCGAACGCCAGCGACCGGGCCAGCCGGCGGTCGAGGTCGGCCAGGTTCCGGTTCGACGACGCCGCGCCGCCGGCGTTCTTCTGGCTGCGCGCCTGCACGTCGAGGAAGGCCGGCACCCGGGTCGGCGCCGGCGCGATGCCGCCGTCACCCCAGCCGGTGGAGTACGGGGCTATCACCAGCGGCGTGATGTTCATGTCCTTGAGCTTCCACAGCCCGCCCTGCTTGACGAAGTGGTTGTGGAACACGGAGATCTCCCACGACGCCTCGCGGGTGTTGGCGTCGCCGACCATGGCGAACTCGATGCCCCGGGCGGTCGCCTGCGTGCCGCTGGTGTGCACGTCGACGATCGTGTCGAACTGGATACGCTCGTTGAGGATGCCCTGGCTGAGGTTCTCCGGGCCCATGCGCTCCATGGCCTGGCGGACGCCGGCGGCGCCCCGGAACGTGCCCACGTTGTCGATGGTCACCGTGGCGCCGTTGGCGAACAGGTCGACCACGTCGGACCACATCCGCCGGTCGACGTAGTAGCCGTAGGCGTGCTGGAGGTTGCGGACCGAGTCCTCGCTGTTGAGCTTGTCGATGCGGGCCGCCACCTTGTTGACGGTCGTGCCGGCCGGCGGCGCCGGACCGACCGGCTCCGGGATCGGCACGCCCGCCTCGTCCGGAGTGAAGTGGTACGGGACGATCGGCAGCAGCTCGAGGTCCTTGTTGCGCCAGCCGGTGGCGTAGTCCCCCTCGTACTGCGGGTAGTAGTGCAGCAGGGAGATCCGCCAGCGGCCGTTCTCGAACACGTACTCGTTCTCGTAGATGCCGCCCTCGATCCGGGCCGCGCCCGCGCCGTCACCGAGGAAGCGGAAGCCGTTCCAGCGCGCCTTCGCGGACAGGCCGTCGACGGAGAGGTTCACCAGCGGCTGGTCGACGATCACGGTGTGCAGGGATCCCGGGTTGATGCCGTTCATCGCGCCGGCGTCGGCCTCCAGCCAGTCGCGGATCGCGGCGCGGCCGGTGACCGTCTCGTCGCCCCAGCGGAAGGTCGCGTCGGCGCTGAACAGCGCCGCCATGTCCGACCATCTGCCGTACTGCGCCAGGTGCGCGTACGTGCGCTGCACGTCCTTGACCTCGCGCAGCGACTCGACGCGGACCAGGTCCCGGGCGAGGGAGTTCAGGGTGATCGTCGGGGTGGTGGCCGCGGCCGGGGGCGCCTGGAGGGCGACCATGCCGGCGGCGACCAGCAGCAGTGCGGAGGCTGTCGCGGTCAGCCGTCTTGTCAGACGTCTCATCTTCACATCCCTGTCCGTTGCTGGCGTATGTGGAATCCCCGTGGTCGGCGGGCGGCCGTGGAGGTCACGACCGGAGGCAGTTGCCGGAAACGTACGGGACATGTTCGCAGGGCGCAAGAGCTATTACGCCAGATGAACTTTGCCCAACCCACACCATCTCGCCACCGGCTGGGGGACACCGGAGTGCGGCAGGCGCGCGGAGGCGCCCCTCCCCACGGGATGCGGGAAGAGGCGCCTCGGAACGGACGCGGCGGCAGCCGCCGTCACTGACGGATCAGCCCACCTCCAGCCCGTCGATCTGCGGTCCGGTCGGCGGCAGCTGGTAGCCGTGCCGCGTCATGCTCCAGTCCGGACGCACCTCGCAGGGCGCGCAGTCGTACCAGAAGTGCGGCGGCACCCGTCCGCTGACCGGGTTGCGGTAGTGGAACCACATCGGCACGATGTCCGGCCACTGGATGTATCCGGGACTGCCGCCGCGGAAGCCGCGCGACCGCTCGCCCAGCGCGCTGTGCAGGACGTCCGGCGGGTAGGTGTTCACCAGATTGCTCGGCGGCGGGTCGGGCAGGCTCGGGTCACGCGGGGCCACGCCACCCCAGCCCTGGGCCCAGTTCGGCGACTGCCAGTAGAACTCGTCGATGTCCAGGCTCCAGATCCGCCAGACGCCGTCCTCCAGCACGAACTGGTCGTTGTACATCGCGCCGTTGATGTACCCGGCGTTGACCGTCGAGGCGTTGACGTGCATGAGCCGGGCCCGGACCGACGCCGACCGGCCGTCGTGCGAGACGTCGATGACCGGCTGCGGCCGCCAGTGCAGCACCAGGAAGGACTTCTGCGTCGGCGGTGGCGTGTTGCCGTACGTCGAGACCACCGAGCCGAGGATCCGTTCGCGCGTCACGTTCCAGCCGGCGAACGGGGACAGCTTGTGGCCGTCCACCGCGTGCACGGCCGCCATCTCCGGCCACCTGCTGTCGTCGATGTAGTAGCTGTAGGCCGCCGAGACGTTCTCCGCCCCGTCGAACGCGACCGAGCGGTTCAGCCTCCGCTGGAGGTCGGCCAGGTCCGCCTTCGGACCCTTCGGCGCGCCGGCCGCCTTGCCGGGCTTCGGCGCCGGGGTACGCCCGGCCACGTCGAGGAACTTCGGCGGCTTGGCGGAGGCGACCGGGCCGGTCCCGCCGTCGCCCCAGCCGGTGCTGTAGGGCGCCGTGACCAGCGGCGTCAGGTGCATCTCCTTGAGCTTCCACAGGCCACCCTGCTTGACGAAGCGGTTCGTGAAGACGGAGAACTGCCACGAGGCGCCGCCGGCGTCGTTGAGCATGCCGACCTCGATGCCCCGGGTGGTCGCCTTCTTGCCGTTGTCCTCCACGTCGACGATCGTGTCGAACAGCGGCCGGTCGTTGAGCACGCTCTGCGTCAGGCCCTCCGGCCCCATCCGCTCCATCGCCTGGCGGACACCGGCGGCGTTGCGGAACACGCCCACGCCGTCGATGGTGACCTTCGCGCCGTCGGTGAACAGGTCGACCACGTCGCTCCACATCCGGCGGTCGACGTAGTAGCCGTACGCGTGCTGCAGGTTGCGCACCGAGTCCTCGTCGTTGAGCGCGGTGATGCGGTCGGCCAGCTCCTTCGCGTTGAACCGGGTCTTCGGCGCGGGCCCGGTCGCCGCCGGGATCGGCACGCCGGCCACGTCGGGCGTGAAGTGGTACGGCACCACCGGCACCGGCTGGCGGTTGATGGTCCGGAAGCCGGTGGCGTAGTCGCCCTCGTAGAGCGGGTAGTAGCGCAGCAGCGAGATCTTCCACTCGCCGTTCTCCAGCACGTACTCGTTCTGGTAGATGCCGCCGTCGATGCGCGCCGCGCCGGCCCCGTCACCGAGGAAGCGGATCCCGGACCAGCGGCCCTTCGCGGTACGGCCGTCCGGCGACAGGTTGACAAGCGGCTGGTCGATCACCGTGGTGTGCAGCGCGCCCGGCCGGGCGCCGTTCATGTCCCCGGCCTCCGCCGCGAGCCATCCCTTGATGGCGTGGTGGCCGCTCACCACCTGACTTCCCCACTGCAGCGTGCCGTTCGCGCTGAACAGCTTCGCCATGTCCGCCCAGCGCCCGAACTGGGCCAGGTGGGCGTACGACCGCTGCACGTCCTTGACCTCGCGCAGCGACTCGACCCGTTCGACGTCCCGGGCCAGCGAGTCGATGCTCACCGGCGCGTTTCCGCTCGCCGCCGCGTGCGGCGCCCGTACCGCGATGTTCACGCCGACCACCAGCAGGAGCCCGGTCGCCGCCGCCGTCAGCCGTCTTGTCAGAGGTTTCATCGTCACATCCCTGTCCGTAGATGCCGTGCGAAGAGCTCTGGCATCGCCAGGTCCGGCCGGAGGGCGATGCGAGGAACGTACGTGACGTGTTCACCTACCGCAAGAAGCATTCCGGCATACGAACTTCCGGCCGCCCAACGGGACCCTGACGCCGTCGATCATGAAGTTGACCGCGATTTTCGCCCGTTTTCTCCCGGCCAACTTCATGATCAGCGCGTGGGTCCTCGCGCGCGGGGTGGGTGGCGCGCGCCGGGGTGCCGGTGATCAAGGAGTTAGGGTGCGGGACCGGGCGGATCTGGACACAAAGTCCTTGGTCAACGAGTGGGGCGGCCGGAGAGCGCGGGCGGGGCGGGGAAGATCGGGCCCGTTACTCGTCTGCCGTCGGCGCGCTGTCTGCGGGGGCGCCGAGTTCGCTGGTCAGGGTGGTGGCGGTCGCCACCAGCAACTCGATGGCGGCGGACAGCTCGGCGATGTCGCCGGCGC
>NZ_JAGPXV010000332.1:0-6477 GCF_018070405.1 Micromonospora sp. D75 | reverse complement strand
GGTCGAAGAACGCCTTCGCGTACGTCTCGAGCGCCTGCTCCCGGTCCACCCCGGCGAGCGGCGGGTACCAGTGGTAGCCGCCCAGGATCTCGTCCGCGCCCTGACCCGACTGGACCACCTTGACGTGCTTCGCGACCTCCTGGCTGAGCAGCCAGAACGCGACGCAGTCGTGGCTGACCATCGGTTCGCTCATGGCCGAGACGGCGGCCTCCAGCGGCGGCAGCAGGTCACCGGTGGGCACCCGGATCTGGTGGTGGTCGGTGCCGAACGTCTTCGCGACCAGGTCGGAGTAGACGAACTCGTCGCCCTCCCGGCCGCCCACCGCGTCGAAGCCGATGGAGAACGTGGCCAGGCCGGACCGGGCCTGCCCCTCGCCGGCGAGCAGCGCGACCACAAGGCTGGAGTCGAGGCCGCCGGAGAGCAGCACGCCCACCGGAACGTCGGCCACCATGCGGCGGCGTACGGCGGTGGTCAGCGAGTCGAGCAGCGCGTCCTGCCAGTCCCGCTCGGACCAGCCGGCCCGCTCGGCGGCGCGGCCGAACGCCGGGTCCCAGTAGACCCGCTCGTGGGTGGAGCCGTCCGCCTCGTACACCCGGACCGTGGCCGGCGGCAGCTTGGTGACGCCGGCGAGGATGGTGCGCGGCGGCGGCACGATGCTGTGGAAGCTCAGGTAGTGGGCGAGCGCCACCCGGTCGATGGTGGTGTCGATGCCGCCACCGGCGAGCAGCGCCGGCAGGGTCGAGGCGAACCGGACCACGCCGGGGCTCTCGGCCAGGTAGAGCGGCTTGATGCCGAGGCGGTCCCGGGCCAGCACCAGGCGGCCGGTGTCGCGCTCGCTGATCGCCACCGCGAACATGCCGATCAGGTGGTCGACGAAGTCGAGCCCCCACTCGGCGTACGCCTTGACCACTACCTCGCTGTCGCCGGACGAGAAGAACCGGTGGCCCTTGGCCTGCAGTTCTGCGCGTAGTTCCCGGTAGTTGTAGATGCAGCCGTTGAAGACACCGGTGAGCCCGGCGGCGGCGTCCACAATGGGTTGGCCGCTCGCCGCGGACAGGTCGATGATCTTCAGGCGCCGGTGTCCCAGCGCGGTCGGCCCTTGCGACCAGACGCCGCTGTCGTCGGGCCCTCGGTCACTCATCGTGGCCGCCATCCGCTCCACGGCCGAGACATCGGCGCGTGAACCGTCACGGCGGAACTCTCCCGCAAGTCCGCACATACGAGCCAATGCTGCCAGAGGTTGTTTCGGTTCGCCTGTTGAGACGATGACGAACGTGTGACAGCTTGCTACGATGCGCCGTCACGCAGCGTGGTTGCCTGTCACGCCTTCGGTTCCTGCCTCACTCCACCCGATGTCGGGATTCGGCACCCGCAGGGGTGTGAGGAATGCCGCAGCAGGATACTTCTGAAGTAGTATTGATGTCATGTCGATGCCCTTGGAGTCGGTGCCGTTCTCCGAGCTGCTGCGCCAGCCGACGGAAACCGCCGAACGGCTGGCCCGAACCCGGGCGCTGCGGCTCCGTCGCCGTGACGCCGCCGACCTGGTGCTGATGTCCGCCGAGCGGGCTGAAGCCGAGGGGGAGGTGGTCGACCTGACCGCGCGGCTGCTGGCCGGCCTGGCGCGGCGAGAGCCGGCCCTGGTCCGGGAGACGCTTCCGACTGTGCTGCCCTGGATGCGGTTCCTGCCGCAGGGGGACGCCGAGCAGATGACCGACGAGTTCATCGCCACGGCCGAGGCCGCAGCGGCTGTCGGCAGCACCGCGGCGGTGTCCCAGCTGCTCACCGAATGGCGGCACACCGCTGAGGTGCACGCCGATCCCGACCTGCATCGGATCCTGGCCGCGCCCAGCGCCGACGACTTCGGGCCGGTGACGCGCCCGATTGACGAGTGAGTGCGAAGCGCGGCGACCGCGCCGCCCCGCCACCCCGGCCCGGCGGGTACGCCCTGCGGTTCGCCACAAACGACGCGGCGAAGGGCTGGGAGGAACTGTGCCGGCAGGCCGCGGCCAACACGCGCGGCGCGTTCGACGCGATCGAGGCGCACCCGTGCCCGTCTCCGCCGAACAGCCGCCAGCACCCCCTCAAGGGCTCCCTCGCCACAGCCGTGCACAACGGGCGGTCACTGCCGCAGTGGCAGTACGAGGTCACCGCCGGCGGCCGCATCTGGTACCTGGTCGACGACCAGACCCGAACCTGCTGGATCAAGCACGCCGGAACCGGCCATCCCAGAGCCACCGATTGACCGCAGTGCGTTCGGGCCCCCGTCCCTGAGGGGCGAGGGCCCGAATGGAATGGGCAGTGCTCGGTCTGGCTACGCGGTGCGGGCCACGCCGACCGGGCAGCTCAGCCCGTTCGGTCCGTGGTTGCAGTAGCCGTTCGGGTTCTTCGTCGGCGCCAGGTACTGCTGGTGGTAGTCCTCGGCGAAGTAGTAGTCGCCGAGCGGCGCGATCTCGGTGGTGATCTCACCCTTGCCGGCCCGGGCCACGATCGGCGCGAACGCGTCCCGCGACGCCTTCGCAGCGGCGGCCTGCTCGTCGGTGGTGGTGTAGATCGCCGAGCGGTACTGGGTGCCCACGTCGTTGCCCTGGCGCATGCCCTGGGTCGGGTCGTGGTTCTCCCAGAAGACCTTGAGCAGGTCCTCGTAGGCGATCTTCGACGGGTCGTAGACCACCTGGACCACCTCGGCGTGCCCGGTCATGCCCGAGCACACCTCCTCGTACGTCGGGTTGGTGGTGTAGCCACCCGCGTAGCCGGCGGACGTGGTGATCACGCCGGGGAGGGTCCAGAACAGCCGCTCGGCGCCCCAGAAGCAGCCCATGCCGAAGACAGCGACCTGCGCGCCCTCGGGGAACGGGCCCTTCAGCGTCGACGGCAGCACCTCGTGCCGGTCGGCGATCGGCATCGCGATCGGGCGGCCCGGCAGGGCCTG
Organism: Micromonospora sp. D75; assembly: GCF_018070405.1. Lineage (NCBI taxonomy): Bacteria > Bacillati > Actinomycetota > Actinomycetes > Micromonosporales > Micromonosporaceae > Micromonospora > Micromonospora sp. D75. The sequence continues at coordinate 3,548 of NZ_JAGPXV010000332.1, read as the reverse complement.
GTCAGGAGAGATCATCTCGGCCTTCATGCGGCGGAGGAACACGGTGGGACTCCTCTCTTGGCTTTCCCAGCGTGTGCAACAGCGTGGCCCTCCGGTTCCTTACCCGCCCACCGCGACGTCAGGCCAGCGCCGCCGAGATCCGCCCGGCGAACGCCTCGGCCTCGGCGTCACCTGCGTACCGGGTACGCGGCCAGAAGAAGCCGCGCAGACCGTCGCCCTTCGTCCTGGGAACCACGTGGGTGTGCAGGTGCGGTACGGACTGGGACACCCGGTTGTTCATCGCCACGAACGTTCCACCGGCGTCCAGACCGGTCTCCACTGCCACGGCGATGCGCTGGACCAGCCGGAAGTAGCCGGGCAGCGCGTCGGGCGGCAGGTCGGACAGGGTGACCAGGTGGGTGCGGGGCACCACGAGCACGTGCCCCTTGAACACCGGGCGGGTGTCCAGGAACGCGACCCCGTCCGGCTCGTCGGTGACCCGGAACGCGGGCACCTCGCCCGCCACGATCCCGCAGAACACGCACCCGCTCATCCGCCCACCCTAGGCCCGGCCCGCCCACCCCACCTCCGGTGAGCGTTGATCATGAGGTTGGCGGCGACAATTCGGACGGCGACCACCGTCAACCTCATGATCGACGAGAAGACCGGCCGTAGGTCAGGCGCGATCGAGGTAGGCGTCCCAGTCATCGTCGGGGATGCCGGTCGGGCCGGTCTCGCCGTTGGCGAGGCGCGCCCGGATGTCCGCCTCCCACCGCAGCGCCCATCCGCGCAGCTCGTCGACCTGTTGCTCGGTGAGCCCGTACGAACGGAACGTCCGGCTGTCCCGCTCCGTCACACCACCCAGCCGGTCGGCCAGTTCGTCCAACGAGAAGCCGGCCGTGTGCCGGGCGCCGAGATGCTCCAGCTCCGACCGGGTGAGCCGTTCGGAGGCTGCGCGGACGTCGATGTAGTCGCGGTGGGCGGCACGGTCGTGCAGCGCCCGGACCTTCAGCCCGACCGCGTCCTCGAAGGCCAGCACCGGGCCCAGCGCCATGCGGGCTGGCGGCGCGAGTGCCTCCTTGAGCAGATCGACCTCACAGGAAGAGGCGTCGTCCGAGATCAGCAGGCGAGCCATGCGCGGCGTCGCCTCGATGATCCGGGCGGAGAACCCGGCCGCGACGTAGGCGGCGGCGAGCCGGTCCGCCACGGCACTGAGTGGCATCGCGGCGGCCGTGGCGAAGTCGATGTCCTGGGAAGGCCGGTCGACCAGATCGTGGGCACACATGGCGTAGCCACCGGCGAGCATCAGTCCCAGGTCGTCACCAGCGGCGAAACCGATCTCCAGCAGGCGACGGTGCAGCGCGTCCATCACCCGGCGACGAGGTCGGGCAGTTGCCTCTCCCAGAGCCGGGTCACCCGCCGGGCCGTCAACCGTCGAATACGTGGCCAGTCCTGGCGGAGCAGCGCGGCGTCGACGTATCTGATGATGTCGTCCCGCTGGCCGCAGTCAAGCAGGAGGCAGTAGAGGGTCAGTCGCTCACCCGGGTCGCCCACGTCGTAGTCGCCGGGGCCCGACCAGGCAAGGCGCACGGGCAGGCTGACCCGCCCCGACCGCGGGCCGCTCAGGAGACCCAGCGAGGCCGGGATCCGGTCGGCGACGCCGTGCAGGCGGGAGGGGAGCGCCTCGGTCGTACTCACCGGACCAGTATGGCCGACCACCCCGACAGAGTCCTGGTTGTGACAGGCGCGCCCGGCCTACCGGGAGCAAAGGGGAAGCGGGCGGACTAACGTCTGCGGCATGAGGCACGGCTTCGACACACTCGCCATCCACGCCGGTCAGGCCCCGGAGGCCCGCACCGGCGCGGTGATTCCGCCGATCTACCAGACCAGCACGTACGCCCAGGACGCCGTCGGCGCGCCGCGCGAGGGCTACGAGTACAGCCGCTCCGGCAACCCCACCCGGGACGCGCTCCAGGAGTGCCTGGCCGCGCTGGAGGGCGGCCAGGTGGCACTCGCCTTCGCCAGTGGCCTGGCCGCCGAGGACACGCTGCTGCGGACCGTCTGCAAGCCGGGCGACCACGTGGTGATCCCGGACGACGCGTACGGCGGCACCTACCGGCTGTTCGCCAAGGTGGCCGAGCGCTGGGGGCTTGACTACACCCCGGCGAAGGTCTCCGACCCGGACGCCGTGCGCGCGGCGATCCGCCCGGGCGCCACCCGGATCGTGTGGGTGGAGACGCCGACCAACCCGCTGCTCGGCATCGCCGACATCGCGGCGCTGGCCGCCGTGGCGCACGACGCCGGCGCGCTGCTGGTGGTCGACAATACGTTCGCCTCGCCGTACCTGCAGCAGCCGATCGCGTTCGGCGCGGACGTGGTGGTGCACTCCACCACCAAGTACGTCGGCGGACACTCCGACGTGGTCGGCGGCGCGCTCGTCGCGGCGGACCGGGCGCTCGGCGAGGAGCTGCGTTACCACCAGAACGCGATGGGCGCGATCAACGGCCCGTTCGACGCCTGGCTCACCCTGCGCGGCATCAAGACCCTCGGGGTACGGATGGACCGGCACTGCGACAACGCCGAGCGGATCGCGGCCTACCTGGACGGCCACGCGAAGGTCGCGCAGGTCATCTACCCGGGCCTGCCCTCGCACCCCGGCCACGAGGTGGCCGCCAAGCAGATGCGGCGGTTCGGCGGCATGATCTCGTTCCGCGCGGCGGGCGGCGAGGAGCATGCCGTGGACATCTGCAACCGATCCCGGCTGTTCGTGCTCGCCGAGTCGCTCGGCGGCGTCGAGTCCCTGATCGAGCACCCGGGCCGGATGACACACGCAAGCGCTGCGGGCTCGCCGCTTGAAGTTCCCGGCGATCTCGTGCGACTGTCTGTCGGCATCGAGACGGTCGACGACCTGCTCGCCGATCTGGAGCAGGCCCTGGGCTGACCGCTGGCTGGGGAGGGTGGCAGTGCCGGAGATCTTGCCGACGACGTGGGTCGGTGCGACCGCGAAACAGATCGCCCGGGCGGTACGCCGTGGCGACGTCTCCGCCACCCAGGTCGTCGCCGACCACCTGGATCACGTCACCCGGGTCGACGCCGACCTGGCCGCGTTCCGCACGGTACGCGGCGGTGAGGCGATCACCGAGGCGGAGAAGGTCGACGAGCAGGAGGAACTGGCGAACCTCCCGCTCGCCGGCGTGCCGGTGGCGGTCAAGGAGAACACGCCGGTGGCCGGCCTGCCCACGTGGAACGGGTCGGCCGCCATGCGTACACCGGTGGCGGAGGCCGACCACGAGGTGGTCCGGCGGCTGCGCGGAGCGGGCGCGGTGATCCTGGGCGTGACCCGGATGCCGGAACTGGGCCTGTGGGCGCTCACCGACGACGACACCGCTGCCACCCGCAACCCGTGGGATCCGGCGCGTACCCCCGGCGGCTCCTCCGGCGGCGCGGCCGCCGCGGTGGCCGCCGGGCTGGTGCCGATGGCGCACGGCAACGACGGCCTCGGGTCGATCCGCATCCCGGCGGCCTGCTGCGGCCTGGTCGGGCTCAAGCCCGGCCGGGGCGTGGTGCCC
>NZ_JAGPXV010000331.1:0-6499 GCF_018070405.1 Micromonospora sp. D75 | reverse complement strand
TCACCGTCGCCGGAGTGCCGGTGCGGACGTACGGCGGGCAGCACGCGGTCATCCACCCGGACATCCCGGTGATCCCGAACATCGGCTACCTGTTCGCCGACGTCCTCTACCACCCGGGCGACGCGCTGTTCGTCCCGGACGACGTGCAGGTGGACACGCTGTTCGCCCCGATCCACGCGCCCTGGTCGAAGTTCTCCGAGGTGGTCGACTTCATCCGCGCGGTCGCCCCGCGCCGGGCGTACGCGCTGCACGACGCGCTGCTCAACGGCAACGGCCTCGGCGTGCTGGACCGGCAGTACACCGCGTTGTCCAAGACCGACTACCGCCGTCTGGAGCCGGGCACCCGGATCGACGTCTGAGCATGGCCGAGGTGCCCGCGGAGGTGATCCGGCAGCTCTACGCCACGCCGCCGGACCGGTTCGTCGCGGCCCGGGACGCCGCCGTCGCGCAGGCGCGGCAGTCCGGCGACCCGCGTACCGCCCGCGAGATCGCCAAGCTGCGCCGGCCCACGGTGGCGGCCTGGCTGGTCAACCTGCTCGCCATCCGCCGGCCCGAGCTGGTCGCCGACCTGAGCCAGCTGGCCGAGTCGCTGCGTGCCGCGCAACGCGACCTGCGCGGCGGCACGCTGCGGGAACTGTCCGCGCAGCGGCGCGCCGTCGTGGGCGCGCTGGTGGCGGAGGTACGCCGTCTCGCCGCCACCGAACCCGCCGCGCCACCGGCCGGGCGGCTGCCGCTGGGCGAGGTCGAGGCGACACTCAACGCCGCGCTGTCGGACACCGAGGTGGCCGAACAGGTACGCGCCGGACGCCTGCTGCGGGCCAGCCACTACGCCGGGTTCGGCGAGGTGCCCCGCCCCCAGCTGCGGCTCGTGACAGGGGGCGAGGAGGCGCCTGTCGTACCGGATCGGGCGGTTGAGCGGGCCGACGCGCGCCGGGCCCGCGACGAGCGGGCGGCGCGGGCCGAACGGGCCGGGCGGCGGCGGACCGCGACCCGGGAGCTGACCCGGGCCCGGACGGACCTGGACCGGGCCGAGAAGGAGCTGGCGGCGGCCGACGCGGCCGAGCGGGACGGCGCCGCGACGCTGGACCGGATCGAGACCGAACTGGCCGAGCTGGAGCGTCGCCGGGCCGTGGCCGAGCAGGAGCTGAGCCGGGCCCGGCTGGCCCGGCGGGGCGCGGAACGGGCGGTCACCGCGGCCCGGCGCCGGGCCGGTGAGGTGGAGGCCGTGTTGGAGGCGCTCGACGCCGAAGAGGGGGATGCCGACACCGGTGACGACCGGGCAGACTGAGCGTGATGAATGGCTACGGTGGAGTGACGGGCGGCCGATGACTCCGGAACAGCTCGCCGCCGCCTGCAAACCGCTGGTGCTCGAACTCGGGGAGGCGTTCGCGCGCTGCCCGTCCACGCTGCGCCGGGCGCGGCTGCTGGGCATCTCCGGGTGGGCCTTCTACATCACCGGACGGGCCGGTGCGCTCGGTGACGTCCGCGCCGAGACCGTCGCCGCGGCGCTGGGCTTCATCGCCCCCGAGGCGGTCACCGACGGCTGGGACGCCGCCGCGCGCACCGTCCCGCCGCTGGAGGTGGCCGCCGCCAACCTGGCCGAGTGCTGCCGGTGGGGCACCGCCCGGCTCGGTGACGGCGCCGAGTCGTCCCGGCTCGCCGCGCTGCTGGGCCGGGCGGTCGAGGCGGCGGACGGCAGCGGCATGCCGCTGTTCGCCGCCTGGCGGGCCATGCCCGTGCCCGACCCGTCGCCGGGCGCCCGGGCGGCGGTCGGCATGCTGCTGCTGCGCGAGCACTTCGCCGGGGCGTACCTGCTGGCGGTACGCGCGGCCGGTCTGACCCCGCTGGAGGCGGTGCTGGCCGGGCCGGAGGGTGAGGCGGGCGCGGCGGCGTGCGGCTGGGCGCCCCCGTACCCGCCGGTCGGGCCGCTGGTGCGACGCCGACTGTGGGCCGAGGCGGTGACCGACCGGCTGGCGTCGGCGGCGTTCCGCGCGCTCAGCACCGCCGAGGGGGCGGAGCTGCTGGGTCTGCTCGCCGCCGCGCGGAAGCGCGCCCGGCGCGGATAAATGGGAGGCGGCCCCGCTGGTCCGGCTGCCAGGATCTGGCCCGTGACGCTCCCCGCCGGCTGGTCGGCCCGCCGCCCGACCCTCGACGACGTGCCCGCGATCCTGGCTGTGGTGCACGCCTCCGACACGTTCGCCGTGGGCTACCCCGACTTCGACGCCGAGGATGTGCGGTCCGCGCTGATCGCGCCGTTCGTCGACCCGGCGCGGGACTCCTGGCTGGTCACCGACCCGGACGGTACGGCGGTGGCCTGGTCGATCCTGGCCAACCCCAGCGGTGTCGGCCGGGAATGGGTGGACGTCCTGGTCGACCCCGACCGTGGCGCCGACCTGCGCGCGCCGCTGCTGGCGCGGCTGCTGGAGCGGGTCGCCGAACGTGCCGCCGAGCGCGGCCTGCCCGCGCTCACCGCCCGCGCCGGCGTGTACGCGCCGGAGACCCGCTGGGCCGGTGAGCTGGCCGAGGCCGGGTTCACCCGGATCAAGCGCTACATCCGGATGAGCCGCTCGCTGGCCGACCTGCCCGCCGAGCCGGCGCCCCCGCCCGGGGTGACGGTGCGGCCGCTGCGCGCCGACGACGAGAACGACCTGCGGCTGTTCCACCGGATCTACGACACCGCGTTCCGGGACACGCCCGACCACGACCCGCTCGACTTCGAGCAGTGGCGGGACCTGCTGCCCTCGTACGGGAAGGTCTGGGACGAGTGGTTCCTGGCCGAGGTCGACGGCGAGCCGGCCGGCGCGCTCCAGTCCTCCGACCAGGCGCTCGACCAGGACCGGGGGTGGGTGCGGACGCTGTCGGTGCTGCCCGCGTACCGGCGGCGCGGGGTGGGTGCGGCGCTGCTGCGCCGGGCCTTCGCGGTCTACGCGGCGAAGGGCCGCGAAGGGGCCGGGCTCGGTGTCGACCTGGCCAACCCGACCGCACCGGTCACGCTCTACCGCTCCGTCGGGCTGGTGGAGGAGCGCTGGGTCGACATGTACGAGCGGAGCGTGCCCGCCTCGCGGGTGTGACCCGGCACCCCTCGTACCGGGGTCGCCGAGCGCGGGTGCGGCCGCACGGCGCACACTGTGGGTGTGGGAGACGCGCTACGCGGACGCGGTGCCGGTGGGGCGGGACCGCAGCTCGGTGACGTAGTCGTCCGGCGCGCCCGCCTTCTCCGCGGCGTTCGCCAGCTCCGACAGGTACCACGCGGTGGGCAGCCCGCCCTCGTAACCGTCGAACACGTAGACCCACGCGGTCACGTCGCCGTCGAGCGTCGACACGCGCACGGTCAGCCTGCGGTACGTCTCGGCGGTCACGCCCTCGATCTCGTCGAGCTGCGCGGCGTCGTACGGGTGGATGTCGTAGAGCGCCACGAAGACCCGGTCACCCGGGGACTCGACAACGGTGCTGACCGAGCCCTCCCATCCGATGACGTCCTCGCCGGCGAAGGTGAGCCGCCACCCCTCCAGCCAGCCGGTACCCACCATCGGCGAATGCGGGCAGTAGGCGCGCATGCGGGCCGGGTCCAGGTTTGAGCCGTAAGCAGCGTAGAGACGCACGGCGACGACGATAGCCCGGCTGGCGGGTGGGGGAGAATACGACAGTGCGTGTCGAACCCGACGGGGAGAAGAAAGTCACTGTGAGCACAGACGAGGGGCTAATGCTGTGAGCCAGATCGTGATCATCGGCGGCGGGCCGGCCGGGTACGAGGCGGCCCTGGTCGCCGCGCAGTTGGACGCCGAGGTCACAGTGGTCGAGGCGGAGGGGGCCGGCGGCGCCTGCGTGCTCTCCGACTGCGTGCCCTCCAAGACGTTCATCGCCAGCTCCGAGGTGGTCACCGGCTACCGGGACACCGAGGAGTTCGGCGTGCACTCCGACGGCCTGGAGGCGGTCACCGTCGACGCCCGGGCGGTGCACGAGCGGGTCAAGCGGCTCGCGCTGGCCCAGTCCGCCGACATCCACACCAAGCTGGTCAAGGCCGGCGTCGAGTTCGTGGCCGGCACCGCCCGGCTGGGCGAGGACACGCTCGGCCACACCCACCGCGTGATCGTCACCCCGGCCGGCGGCGGCGAGGAGTACTCCATCGCCGCGTCGACGGTGCTCGTCGCGACCGGCGCGACCCCGCGCCAGTTGCCCACCGCCGTACCGGACGGCGAGCGCATCCTGACCTGGCGTCAGGTGTACGACCTGCCCGACCTGCCCGAGCACCTGATCGTGGTCGGCTCCGGCGTGACCGGCGCCGAGTTCGCCAGCGCGTACCTGGCCATGGGCGTCAAGGTCACGCTGGTCTCCAGCCGGGACCGGGTCATGCCGCACGAGGACGCCGACGCCGCGATGGCGATCGAGCGGGTGTTCCGCAACCGGGGCATGAGCATCCTGAACAACTCCCGCGCCGAGGCGGTCCGCCGCGTCGGCGACGGGGTGGAGGTGGTGCTCTCCGACGGCCGCCAGGTCACCGGCTCGCACGCGCTGATCGCCGTCGGCTCGATCCCGAACACCGCCGATCTGGGCCTGGCCGAGTACGGCGTGGAGCTGGCCCGGGGCGGTTACGTGACTGTCGACCGGGTGTCCCGTACCAACGTGCCGGGCATCTACGCGGCCGGCGACTGCACCGGCGTGCTGCCGCTCGCGAGCGTCGCGGCCATGCAGGGCCGGATCGCCATGTGGCACGCGCTGGGCGAGGCGGTCCGGCCGCTGCGGCTGCGTACCGTCGCGGCGAACGTCTTCACCGACCCGGAGCTGGCCACGGTCGGCGTCTCCCAGGACGAGGTGGACGCCGGCAAGACCCCGGCCCGCCAGGTGATGCTGCCGCTGTCCGGCAACGCGCGGGCGAAGATGGACGACCTGGCAGACGGCTTCGTCAAGCTGTTCTGCCGTCCCGCGAGCGGCCAGGTGATCGGCGGCGTGGTGGTGGCGCCGAAGGCCAGCGAGCTGATCCTGCCGATCACGATGGCGGTGGAGAACAACCTCACCGTCAACGAGCTGGCCCACACCATCACCATCTACCCGAGCCTGTCCGGCTCCATCACCGAGGCCGCCCGCCAGCTCATGCTCCACGAGCTGGAGTAGCCCCCTTCTTTCATCGATCATGGAGTTGCGGCCCCCGACCCGACCGGTATGCCCGGTCTGTGCGGGGTCACAACTGCATGATCGACGACTTTGGTCAGGGTGAGGTGCAGGGCCAGGGTGGTGATGACTGCCGTCTCCGTGAGGATGAGCGCGCGCTCGATCAGGCCCAGCAGGGCCCGGTCGCCGGGGTAGGCGGACCAGATCATCGCGCCCGCCAGCAGCAGGCTGGCCACGGTCAGGCCGCGCAGCCAGGCCGCGGCTCCCGCGACCGGGTTGCGGGCCAGCAGCCAGCCGGCCACCGGTAGGGCCAGGAACGACAGCACCGAGGCGTACCGGTGCACGTACGCGGCGGTGTCCATCGGCGTACCCGGCTCGTTAGTGGGCACCACCGCCGCGGCCAGCAACCCGGCCGACCAGGCGGTGAGCAGCGCGAGCGGCACCCGGCCCGCACCGGCCCGGCGCAGCGCCGGCAGCAGCACCACGCTGGCCGCCGCGAGCACCGCCATCGCGGTGTCGATGACGCCGCCCCGATCGGACACGGCGAAGTCGCTGACGGTCAGCGACCAGGGATCCAGATCGTCGCTCACCCCGACGTGACCCATCACCGCGAGCACCGCCGCCAGGACGATCCCGCCGAGGGCCAACAGGCCGCTGCTCCGCGTTCCAGGCATACGGCCAGCCTGTCGCCGGAACAGCCCCAGACGGATCCGGGACCACCACCCACTTCGCTACCCGGGTCGTCCCCTACCGGACCCCCGAGAACGGCGTCAGGTCCCGTCGGGTGAAGGCGCATCGTCTGCCGGGTCTCCCGTCGACTGCGCGCCGTTGATCGAGGCCAGCATCTGTTCTCTGAGCTGCCCGCGCCGGGTCACGCGCTCGGCGTCATCCCATGAGGGATCGATTCGCCGAGCCCTGGCCTTGACGTCGTGCCACGCCGCCGTGTCGCTCATAGCCTGTTCTTCCTTCACGTCGATCAGGTGCTCGGGGGTCAGCTGCCGGTCGAGTCGGCGGTGGCCTCGGCGCGGGTCTGCCGGGCGCTGCTGATCCAGGTCATCGCCCACCCGGCCAGCGCGAACCCGGCCGCCGCCACCCCACCGATCAGCAGCAGCCGCCACGCCGAGTGGGTCAGCGCCGTACCGCCCAGATGGCCGACGAGTGCGCCGTAACTGGACCAGGCGAGCGCCGCCGCCGCCTCGTAGGGCAGGAAGAGGCGGTACGGGTAGCGGCTGCGGCCGGCCGAGAAGCAGGCCGCCATCCGGCCGCCGGGCACGAACCGGCAGAGCAGGATCACCAGCGGCCCCGGCTCGCGCAGCCCGCGGGTGACCCGGGTGACGGCCCGGCGTGCCCGTCCGCGTGGCGTGGCCCGTGCCGGCCGGCGGGTCGGCGT
>NZ_JAGPXV010000330.1:0-6505 GCF_018070405.1 Micromonospora sp. D75 | reverse complement strand
AGAACTGGCCGTGCCGGCGCACGAGCACGCCGAGGACCTGCGGCGCGAGCGTGCGCAGCAGGTCCTCGACCGCAGGTGAGGTCACATCTCCGTCCCGGCCTGCTCCATCACCGCTCGCACCTCCAGCACGCCGAAACCGTGCCGCACGTCCGGCCAGCGCGCGGCGATCTCGGCAGCCCGCTCCGGGGTCTCGCAGTCGACGGTCAGGTAACCCGCGAACTGCTCCTTGCTCTCCACGAACGGCCCGTCGGTGATCTCGGTGCCGCCACCGGCGGCCGGACGGGCCGTACGGGCCTGCGACGGGTGCGCCAGCGCCTCACCGCCGACCAGCTCACCGGACTCGGACAGCTCCTTCATGATCTCGTCGACCTCGCCGAAGATCGCGTTGCGTTCCGCCTCGGACAGCTCCTCCACGAAGCCGGGCCGGTTCCAGATCAGCAGCATGTACTTCACCGTGCACTCCTCGGGTTCGGGCCACCGTCGGTGGCGCCTCGCAGCCGGGTCGGAGCCGGTCCGCCCGAACCGACATCATCGGCCAGGAAGTCAGCGAGAACCGCGCACCGGGCGGCGTGCCGGGCGGCCCGGATCGAGCGAGGCGCGGTCGGCCGCGCTGGTGCCGGAGACCCAGCCCTGTTCGTCGCGCACCTGGAGCCGGTGCCGCGTGGTGCCGGGAAAGAGCTGGTCGACCCGCTCCCGGACGGCGTCCGAGCGGGCCGCGAGCACCGGCAGCAGGCGGTCGTCGTCGCTCTGTCCGGCCGCCGCCGCGCTGGCCTCCCGCAGCCGGTCGCCGATCCGCAGCGCGAACGCGTTGAGGAACGACTCGTCGTAGCCCTTGGTGCGCCGCCCGCCTGCCTGTCCGCGCTCGCGCCGGCCGCGCAGCATCGCGGCGGTGGCCTGCACCAGCAGCGAGGTGTGCAGCAACTCCACCGCCGCCAGGTCGGCCGGGAAGCCGAGCACTGTGGCGAAGCCCAGGTCGTCGGACCAGACCGACTCGCACCGGTTCGCCGCCGCCACCTCCTGGACCAGCAGCGCCTTCGCCGCCGCGTACGGGGCGTCGACCCCGATCCGGACCCCGCCCGGGCCGCCGGAGCGCTCGGCGGCGGCGTCGAGCAGCGCCGCGTCGATGCTGTGCCGGGCCATCAGCTCCTGCGCCTTGGCGGTGAACGCCTCCGCCTCGGCCGGGTAGGCGGTCGACTCGGCCTTGGCGAGCAGCGCGCGTACCCGGTCGAGCATCCGGGAGCCGCTCGGCGTCGCGGCGGCGGGTGCGGTGCCCGCCGAGCCGGGCGGCGGCCGGAGCGCCGCGATCGGCGGCAGCCCCGCCACCAGGACGAGCGCGTCGACCGCGTCCCGCAACGTGGTGATCCGGTCGCCGTCGGCGCGCCGGGCCAGCCAGCCCGCGTCGCCGTCCCAGGTCGCGCCCAGGTCGGTGAGCTGTGCGTCGAACCAGTCCGGGACCGGCGCCGGCAGCGTGCGCCGCTGTGCGGCCATGGCGTCGCGCAGCAGGCGGGCACCGCGCGGGGTCAGCCGCCGGACGGCGAGCCGATCCAGGTCGGCGGGCTGCCAGCCACGCGGCCAGAGCCGGCCCACGTCCCGCGTGAGCCGGGCGAGCAGCGCCGCGTCCACCGCCGCGCCGTCGGCCACCACCAGCCCGTCGAGGGCCCGCTCGGCGGCGCGTACGTCGAGCAGTCGGTCGGCTGGTGACACGGGTGGCTCTCCCTGAACTCCGGCAGGCGGCCTCTCGCTCACCCCGGCACCGACGGTACCCGGCCGGCCCGTTCAACCGTCCGGGGCTGCCGTCCGTACTCCTGCCCGAGCGCGTGGGGGCGACGGACGGAGATCGACGTGGGCGGGTACGACCGAGGGCTGCACCGGCGACGGCGGAGGCCGCGATCACTGCGCATCCTGGCGGTGGTACTGGTCGGGGCCGCGCTCGCCGCCGGCGGGTACGCCGCCCGGCACCCGGACCTGCTGGACCGCGTGGACGTGCGGCGGACCGTGCAGGCGGCGGCACCGACCCCGCCGGACGCGCGTCCCGCGCCGACGACGGTGCCGACGCCGGTCCCGGCGGCCGGGCGGGTGGTACCCGGCATCGTCTATCCGACCCGGGGCGGCGGCACCTTCCGCACCGCCGACACCGTCGGCGCGGTGGCCGGGCGCTCCGGCGAACTGCTGCGCTACCGGGTCGCCGTCGAGGACGGCATCCGCAACGTGGACGTGGAACGCTTCGCCAGTGAGGTGGCGGCGACGCTCGCCGACCGGCGGGGCTGGACCGGCGACGGCCGGTGGCGGCTGCAACGGGTGGGCCGCGACGACCGGGCCGACTTCACCGTGCTGCTCACCACGCCGGTGACCCGGGGACGGCTCTGCGGCGACCCGAGCGACACCTACACGTCCTGCCGCAACGGCGACCGGGTGGTGATCAACGTGGCCCGCTGGGTGTACGGGGTGCCGCACGTGGCCGACCTCTCCCGCTACCGGGAGTACCTGCTCAACCACGAGGTCGGCCACCGGCTGGGCCGGGGACACGAGCTGTGCCCCCGGGCCGGCGGTCCGGCGCCGGTGATGGTGCAGCAGACGCTCGGGCTGCACGGGTGCACGCCGAACCCGTGGCCGATCGTGGGCGCCGAACCGTTGACCGGACCGCCCGGCCAGTACGACGACCCCGTCCCGGCCGGCGACCGCTGAACCGGCGGCGGGCCGTCAGCGGGAGAACGCGGCCCAGATGTTCTTGGTGGCGTCGGTGGCGTACCAGCCGACGTCGAGCGAGACCGACTGGGCCAGGAACAGTCCGCGCCCGCCCGAGTCGGTCGGGCTGATGTCGGTCAGCTCCGGCACCGAGCTGACGTCGTGGTCGGCGACGTCCAGCAGGAACCGGTCGTCGGTGGCGAGCAGCGTGACGATGGTCGGCGGCCGTCCGTGCCGCAGCGCGTTGCTGGCCAGCTCGGTGGCGACCAGCACGACCAGGTGCGGGACCTCGTCCAGGTCCTCGCCCTGCACCAGCCCGTGCCGGTTCAGCGCGTCCCGCAGCGAGGCGCGCAGACCGCGTAGATCCTCGGGACTGTCCAGCACCCATTGCTCCAGCTCAGTGGCCTCCGGCGGCGGAGGCGAGGTGCGCAACTGTCCCATGATCTGTCTTTACCCTGCGTAGCCGTTCGTTAAGCAGCTCACCGGCGCAGCAGCGCGAACACTCCCCACCCCAGGTACTCGCGCTGGAAACGGACGTATCGCAGCGGGTCCTCGGTCAGCTCCCGGCGCAGCTCCGGGGCCAGTTCGTCGTCCGGATTGGCGTCCAGCCAGCGACGCAGGTTCAGCCAGTGCGCCGCGGCGTACCGGTCCCAGCTGTCCTGGTCGGCGAGGACCATCTCGACCAGGTCCCAGCCGCACTCGCCGAAGAGCCGGACCAGACCGGGCAGATCCTGGAACTCGTCCCGGGACCGGGCGTGCGACCCGGTGACGGCCTCCTCGTCCGGCGGGTCACGCCGCCAGTAGGGCTCCCCGACGAGCGCCATGCCGCCCGGCCGCAACGCCCGGCCCAGCAGCTCCAGCGTGCCCGGCACCCCGTCGCCGATCCAGGTGGCGCCGACGCAGGCGGCCATGTCGACCGGCCGCTCCGGCGAGTACGCAGCCGCGTCGCCGTGCACGAAACGTACCCGATCGGTGACGCCGAGTTCGGCGGCGCGTTCCCGGGCGGCGGCGGTGAAGGCGCTGCTGATGTCGACGCCGGTGCCGGTGATCCCGTGGTCGCGGGCCCAGGTGCAGAGCAGCTCGCCCTTGCCGCTGCACAGATCGAGCAGCTCGTCACCGGGGCGCAGCCCGATCGCGCGGCCCAGCGTGGCCAGCTTGACGTCGTCGAACGGGTTGAGGATCCGCAGGTCGCCCTCGCGGATGGTGAACTGGCGCGGCAGGTCCGGTGCTGTCATCCGGGGAGCGTCCCGCCGTACGGCCGGCGGTGGCAACCAATTTGCGTCTGTGCTGCTCCGGGTCTCCTGCGGTACGGTCACGGCATGGTGGTCGAGGAACACTGGTGGAACGGCGTCAGCAACCCTCGCGGACGGCGCGACGTCTACATCCGCACCGACGGAAGCCAGTGGCAGGTCCAGGCGCAGATCGGTGGGGCCAGCGGCCGGTCCCGCATCCAGCAGTGCCCGAGCCGCGGCTCGGCGAGCATCCTCGCCGGGGCGTGGCGGGCGAGCGGCTCCGGCTGGCGGGCGATGCCCCGCTGACCGCGCGCTCAGTCACGAGGCCCGTGCACCGCGCGATCGACGGGTGGCCCGGCGGCGTGAAACCGTCGTGAAACCGCGCTGATCCCGCCGGCCGCGACGGTTGCGGGCATGACGACGACGAATTTTCCCGGCGCGATGGTCGAGGTGTCCGGGCTGCGCAAGGCGTACCGGAGACAGGTCGTGCTCGACGGTGTCGACCTGCGCGTACCCGAGGCCACCGTGTTCGCCCTGCTCGGCCCGAACGGCGCCGGCAAGACCACCACCGTGCAGATCCTCTCCACACTGATCCGCGCCGACGCCGGCACCGTCCGGGTCGCCGGCCACGACGTGACCGCCGAACCGGATCGGGTACGCGCCGCGATCGGCGTGACCGGCCAGTTCTCCGCCGTCGACGCGCTGCTCACCGGCGCGGAGAACCTGCGGCTGATGACCGACCTGCGGCACCTCGGCCGGGTCGAGGGACGGCGGGTGGTGGACGACCTGCTGGCCCGCTTCGACCTGACCGAGGCGGCGGGCAAGCCGGTGGCGGCGTACTCGGGCGGGATGAAGCGCCGGCTGGACCTGGCGATGACGCTCGTCGGCCGCCCCCGGCTGATCTTCCTGGACGAGCCGACGGCCGGCCTGGACCCGCGTAGCCGCCGGGCCATGTGGCAGATCGTCCGGGAACTGGTGGCCGAGGGCGCCACCGTCTTCCTCACCACCCAGTACCTGGAGGAGGCCGACCACCTGGCCGACCGGGTCGCGCTGCTCGACGGCGGTCGCCTGGTCGCCGAGGGCAGCCCGGCCGAGCTGAAGCGGCTGGTGCCCGGCGGCCACGTACGCCTGCACTTCACCGACGCGGCGCACCTGGCCGCGGCGGCCGGGCTGTTCCCGGCGGCCACCCGGCACGACGACGACCTCACCCTGCGGGTGCCGGGCGACGGGAGCGTCAGCGGGGTACGGGCGCTGCTCGACCGGCTCGACGCCGCCGGTGTCGCTGTCGATTCGCTGAGCCTGCACACCCCCGATCTGGACGACGTCTTCCTGGCCCTCACCGGTCACCCCACCGAGGAGAAGGTGACCGCATGAGCACGCTCGCCCACACTGTTGGGGACTCGGCGACCATGCTGCGCCGCAACCTCAAGCACGCGGTGCGCTACCCATCCTTGACCGTCATGGTGATCGCCCTTCCGGTGATCTTTCTGCTGCTGTTCGTCTACGTCTTCGGCGGCACGCTCGGCAACGGACTCGGTGGTGTGGCCGGGGGCCGGTCCGCGTACGCCGACTACGTGACCCCCGGCATCCTGCTGCTCGCCATGGCCGGTGCGGCACAGGGCACCGCGATCGCCGTGGCCATGGACATGACCGAGGGCATCGTGGCCCGGTTCCGCACCATGTCCATCGCCCGCGCGGCGGTCCTCACCGGCCACGTCGTCGGCGCGGTGGCGCAGACGCTGCTCGGGCTGGCGGTGGTGGTCGGTGTGGCGCTGCTGGTCGGCTTCCGGCCGGACGCCGGTCCGGCGCAGTGGCTCGCCGCAGTCGGGCTGCTCACCCTCACCGCGTTCGCGATCACCTGGCTGTCGGTGGCGCTGGGCATGGTGCCCAAGAGCGTGGAAAGCGCCAGCAACCTGCCCATGCCGTTGCTGCTGCTGCCGTTCCTGGGCAGTGGGTTCGTGCCGACCGACTCGATGCCCGCGTGGCTCGGCTGGTTCGCCGAGCACCAGCCGTTCACCCCGATCATGGAGACGTTGCGCGGCCTGCTCCTGGCCGGCCAGGTCGACGGCGGCGACGCGGTCGCGGCGGTGGCCTGGTGCGCCGGGATCAGCCTGCTCGGCTACCTGTGGGGGCGCCGGCTGTACGACCGGGATCCGTCCCGCTGAGTTCCGCCACGGCGGCGAGCCGCAGCTCGTCGTGGTCGAGGGCGGCGTACGACGTGCGGGCCGCGTCGTACGCCGCCGCGTCCGCGTCGCGCGCCGCCCGGCGGGCCGCCGCCGAGGACATGGTGGGCTGGAAGTTGCGCAGGTAGCCGAAGCGTTCGGCGAGCGCGACCAGCCGGCCGCCGGCCGCCCGGTCGCCGCCCGACCGGCCCAGTTCCACCAGGCCGAGGGCCAGCAGCAGTGACCCGTGAATCGGTAGCTGCACGAGAAAGCCGGGCGGTTCGGCGATCGGGTCGGCCAGCAGCGCCACGCTCCGGCGGCGCAGCGAGTCGGCGAGCCCCGGCACCAGGTCCAGCCGGCCGTGCCGGGCGTGTGCGGCCAGGGCCGCCGCCCGGATCTCCAGGTGCCACGGCGCGTCGCCGGGCG
>NZ_JAGPXV010000033.1:0-19351 GCF_018070405.1 Micromonospora sp. D75 | reverse complement strand
CCGGCACCGCGCTCGGCCCCTGCACCGCCACGTTGATCGTGCGGAAGTCGACGGCGGGCCAGCGGCGGCGGGCGTTCGTCAGCACGTCCCGCTCGGCCGCCGAGGCGCGGCCGGTGATCAGGCCGACCCGGCCCGGCAGGAACGGCAGCCGCCGCTTGCGGGACCGGTCGAACAGGCCTTCGGCGGCGAGCAGCTTCTTGAGCTTCTCCAGCCGGGCCAGCAGTTCACCGAGGCCGACCTGGCGGATCTCGTCGGCGCGCAGGCTGAGCGTGCCCCGCGCGGCGTAGAACTCGGGCTTGGCGTGCAGCACCACCCGGGCGCCCTCGCGCAGCTCCGGCGCGCCGGCGTCCAGCACGTCGCGGTTCGTGGTGACGGTGAGGCTCAGATCGGCCGACGGGTCGCGCAGCGTGAGGAAGACGGTGCTCGCGCCGGGACGGCGGCTGATCTGCGCCACCTGGCCGTCGACCCACACCCAGCCGAGGCGGGCGATCCAGGCGCCGACCTTCTGGCTGACCACCCGGACCGGCCACGGCTCCTCGGCCGTGCTCCGTCCGTCCGGGCTGCTCCGCCCGTCCGGTGCCCCCCGGCCGTCCTCTCCCGCGCTCACCCGCCCACCCTACGGCCCGGGACCGACAGCGCCCGCGCGCGCCTCGCGGCCGCTGCCGCGCGGGAGAGCGCCACGTACGATGGGCGGGTGACTGACGCTGAGACGACTCCCCGGACCGGCAAGCGCGTGCTCCTGGCCAACCCCCGCGGCTACTGCGCGGGCGTGGACCGGGCGGTGCAGACCGTCGAGGAGGCGCTGAAGCTCTACGGCGCGCCGATCTACGTGCGTAAGCAGATCGTGCACAACAAGCACGTGGTGCGCACGCTGGAGGCCCAGGGCGCGATCTTCGTGGAGGAGAACGAGGAGGTGCCGGAGGGCGCCACCGTCATCTTCTCCGCCCACGGCGTCGCCCCCGAGGTGTACGAGCAGGCCAAGGAGCGCTCGCTGCGGGCGATCGACGCCACCTGCCCGCTGGTCACGAAGGTGCACCACGAGGCCCGGCGGTTCGCCGCGCAGGACTACGACATCCTGCTCATCGGGCACGAGGGGCACGAGGAGGTCATCGGCACCGCCGGTGAGGCGCCCGCCCACATCCAGCTCGTCGACGGCCCCGACGGCGTCGACAAGGTCACCGTGCGCGACCCGGAGAAGGTGGTCTGGCTGTCCCAGACCACGCTGTCGGTGGACGAGACGCTGGAGACCGTGGCCCGGCTCAAGAAGCGCCTGCCGCTGCTCCAGTCGCCGCCCAGCGACGACATCTGCTACGCCACCTCCAACCGCCAGCACGTGGTCAAGGAGATCGCCCCCGAGTGCGACGTGGTGATCGTGGTCGGCTCGCGCAACTCCTCGAACTCGGTCCGGCTGGTCGAGGTGGCGCTGGACGCCGGCGCCCGCGCCGGGCACCTGGTCGACTTCGCGCACGAGATCGACGACGCCTGGCTGGCCGGGGCGAGCACTGTAGGTGTGACCTCCGGCGCGAGCGTCCCGGACGAGCTGGTCCAGCAGGTGCTCGCGCACCTGGCCGAGCGCGGCTTCGGCGACGTCGAGGAGATCACCACCGCGGACGAGCGGCTGACGTTCTCGCTGCCGCAGGAACTCAAGCGCGACATGAAGGCCGCCGCCGCGGCGCGCGGCTGACGGGAACGCAACGGCCGTCCGCCGCGTCCAACCGACCATGAAGACTCCTCGTACGGTGCTCGTCGCACTGCTCGCCGGCCTCGCGCTGACCGCCTGCGCCGCACCCGGCGACGGGTCCGCCGATCCCAGCCCCAGCCCGAGTACGACGGGAGCCGCCCCGGTGACCAGCCAGCCCGATCCCGGCACCGGCCCGAGCCGGCCGGACCCCTCCTGGAAGGGCGGCCCGTCGACGCCGCCGGGCGTCGGCGGCACCGTCATCACCGGAACCGTGCAGGCCGGGGTCGAGCCGAACTGCCTGCTGCTCGACGGCCACCTGCTCGTCGGTGGCCCCCGCGACGTGCTCAAGGCCGGCGCCCGGGTCGAGGTCACCGGCCGTCCCGAACCGGGCATGATGACCACCTGCCAGCAGGGCACCCCGTTCGTGGTCGAGTCCGCCCGCCCCGCCTGACGACACGAAAGAGCCCCGCCCCCTGCGAGAGGGGACGGGGCTCCGTCGTGTCAGCGGATCAGTTGACCGCGAGAACCTCCACCGAACCGCGGCCGACGACCGCGCCCTCGGTGGTGGTCACGGCCATGTCGCCGTACAGCTCCCGGCCGGCGGCCGGGGTGGACAGGGCGGTCACCGAACCCGTGAGGGTGGCGGTGGCGCCGTTGGCCAGCGACAGCGGCGTGGACGACGCGGAGAGCGTGCCCAGCTCCGGGGAGGCGAACGAGTCCCGGTAGTCGTACGCGGTGCTCGGGTCGCTCATCGAGTAACCGTCGACCACGACGCGGTAGGTGCCCGGGGTCGGGTTGGTCAGCGTGACCGCCTCCTCCGAGTCACCGTCGGCCGACTGGCCCACCCGGGTGGTGCCCAGGAAGACCGTCAGGTCCAGGTCGGCGCTCAGGTCGGACGGGTTGCCGATCCGCGCGGTGAACGAGGTGGCGCCCGCCGGCACCTCCACCAGGTACTCCTGGCTCGCGCCCTGGGTGATGCTGGGCCGCTCGGACCGGACGCTCGCCAGCGGACCGCCGACGCCGGTCACCTGGACCGGACCGAACGCGTTGGTCAGCTTCCAGCTCACCGGAGCCGGCGTACCGGCGGTGACCGACGGGAGCTGCACCACGGCCGGCTCCACCTTCACGCCCTGCACGCGGGCCTGCAGCCGGAACGGGTTGTCCAGCGCCGGCGAGGTGCGGCGCGCCTCCACCTCGATCTCCCACACACCCGGGATCGGGTTCTGGTAGTCCCGCTCCTGCGGCTTGCAGACCGCGGCGTCGGAGAAGTTGGTGTAGCAGGCGGTGCTGGCGGTGCTCTCGACCGGCACGCCGTACGGGTTGATGGCGATGAAGCGGGTCTGCGAGCCGGTCGCGATGCCGGACAGGTTGACCTGCAGCGCGCCCGCGCCCGGCGGGACGGTCACGAAGTACGACCGGAAGTTGTTCCGCTCGACCGAGCCCTCGGCCGAGAAGGAGTACGCCGGAGCGGACACCGGGTTCGAGGCGACCACGACGGTGGCGACCTCGAAGTCGACCACGTTGGTGGCCGGGTCGTCGACGGTCATGATGGCGCCGTGCGCGCCGGCCGTCATCGGCTTGGCCTTCACCTTGACCGTGACGGTCTTGTTCAGCGGCAGCCAGACCACCTTGGGGGCGGAGTAGGTGCCGTCGTTACCGCGGAACGCGACCTCGTGCTTGATGCCCTTGTTCGGGCCGCTGGTCCGGGTCAGCTTGACCTCGTAGTGGCGGCTCTCCTTGACCTTCTGGCCACCACGGTCGGCGGCGCAGCGGTTGTAGAGGCCGGTGCCGACGTTCGGGTTCGGCACGAACGTGCCGGAGGCCCGGTCGTAGCGGGTCAGGTTCGGCGACAGCTCGGTGCAGACCGGCGCCTCGGAGGTGTACGTGCGGGTCGGCACGCCCTTGGCGAGCAGGCTCCACGCGCCCGGCACGTTGAACATGCCGTAGCCCTGCGCGTACGTCGGGACGCCGGCGATCGGCTGGGCCGAGGTGTAGACGGCCCGGCGCAGCGCGGCCGGGGTGACGCCCTTGCCGGTCGCCTTGGCGGCCGACAGCAGCAGCGCGGCGGCGCCGGTGGCCTGCGGTGCGGCCATCGAGGTGCCGTTGAGCATCTGGTAGCCCGGGGGCAGCGGGTAGCCCGCCTCCGGTACCGGGTTGCCCGGCTGCCAGGTCGGCGCGGTGGAGATGGCCGAGCCGGGGGCGGCGATGTTCGGCTTGAAGCCGCCGTCCTCACGCGGGCCGCGCGACGAGAAGTTGAACAGCGCGTTGTCCTTGCGGACCACCGAGCCGTAGTTGGCCAGCCAGGTGTCCTTGCTGACGCTCGCCGCGACGCTCACCACGTCGGTGGCCACTGACGGGTCGCCGACGGTGTTCAGGCCCGGGCCGGAGTTGCCGGCCGAGATGAACAGCTGCACGCCGTAGGTGTTGATCAGGTCGTTGTAGAGGACCGCGCGGGCGTTCGAGCCGTCGTTGAGCGCGGGCAGACCGCCGATCGACATGTTCACCACGTCGACCTTGCGGTTGATGACCAGGTCGGCCATGCCGGTGGTGAGCGCCGCCGCGGTGCAGCCGCCACCCCACGAGCAGGCGCGGGCGGAGACCAGCTTGGCACCCGGGGCGGCGCCGTCGAAGGCGCTGTTGCCGAGCATGTCGTTGGCGGCGGTGATGCCGGCGACGTGGGTGCCGTGGGTGCTCTCGATGATGCCGATGTTGACGTAGTCGACCAGGCCCGGGCCGCCGGCCGGCGTGGTGTCCACGTTGCGCCGGTACTCGACGACGAACGGGATCTGCTCGCGTACCGCGGTGGCCGGGTTGTCCGTGCCGAAGTGGCCGACCTGGAACTTCTCCTTGTACGGCCGCATCACCTCGTCGTCGGTGAAGTCGTTGTTCTGGTTCGCGTCCACGCGGACGTCACCGTTGGCGGGGTTGTAGAGCACGCCCCAGAAGTCGGTGGTGTCGCCGTCGCGGTTGAGGTCGCCGCGCGCGTCGCTGTTCGCGGTGATGTTCTCGCGGAACACGTTGAACCGGTAGTTGCCGGCCGGCGCGGTCCAGGTGCCCAGCGAGGTGGTGAACGTCGGGCCGCTGACCTCGGTCAGCATCGGTCGCCAGGAGGCGTCCTCCAGCGGGTCGGTGGCGGTGACCCAGTCGACGATCTTGCGCTCGCCGGTGGTGGTCGTCTGCAGCGCCGGCTGGTCGAGGTCCACACCGGAGTCCATGATGCCGATGGTGACGCCGCGGCCGTCCCACTGCGGGTTCGCGGCCTTGAAGGCCTCCGCGCCGGTCTCGTTCGTCGGCATGTACGGGTTCACCGCACCGGTGTCACCGCCCGGCCCGGCCAGCGTCTGGGCCTGCGCGGCGGTCTTCGCGCCCTTCGGGGCCGCCTCGGGCGCCGGGTCGGGGAGCTTGATGGTCTCGTCGAGGTCGACGGCGGCGACACCGGGCAGCGTGGCGGCCTTGAGCGCCTTGTCGGTGGGGACCTTCGCCAGCACGTAGCCGATCTGGTCGTACCGCTGGCTGACGGTCGCGCCCAGGCCGGTCAGGCCGTCGACGACCTTCTTGGCCGATCCCTTCTTGGCCGCGATGATCATCGTGACGGTCGGCGCGTTCTTCGCCTCGGCCTCGTCGAGCAGCTTGGCGTCGTGTGCGCCCAGTGCCTTCGCGGCGGTCGGCTGCGAGGGTTGCGGGGCGGCGGGGGCGGCGCTCGCGGTGCCGGCGCCACCTCCGACGGTCAGGGCGCCGGCCGCGAGGACCGAGGCCAGGAGCGCGGCGGACGGTCGCCGGCTGCGCGTGCGGGGTTTACTCAACGTTCTCTTCCTCCAGAGAACAGGGCCCCCGAGGGGCAGGGCACGTGTGACGGTGATCCTGCGTGCCAGGACGGCAGGTGTCACTACTCGGCCCAGGTTTGTGATCAGTCCGTGATGGAAATCGGCCTACGTCAACACGTGCGACGTGTTAGGCGTCGACGTCGGTCGACCGCTCGGCCGATGTGGACGGCGGACCCAGCAACTCGGGCGCCTGCGGCTGCCTCGGCGCCAGCTCGACCTGCGCCGGGGCGGCCAGCTCGTCGTCGGAGACGCCCAGCTCGGCCAGCTTCCGCGCGCTCACCAGCACCCGGGCCTCCAGCGAACCCACCGCCCGGTTGTACGCCGTCACCGCCCCGCCCAGCGAGCTGCCCAGCTTGCCGACGTGGTCGCCCAGCGTGGACAGCCGCCCGTACAGCTCGCGGGCCAGCGAGTGGACGGTCGCCGCGTTGCGCGCCAGCGCCTCCTGCCGCCACGAGTAGGCCACCGTGCGCAGCAGCGCCACCAGCGTGGCCGGGGTGGCCAGCACCACGTTGCGGGCGAACGCGTGCTCCAGCAGCGTCGGGTCGCGTTGCAGGGCCACGTCGAGGAACGGGTCGGCCGGCACGAACAGCACCACGAACTCGGGCGTCTGGTCGAACGCCGACCAGTAGGACTTGGCGGCCAGGCCGTCCACGTGCGCGCGCAGGTGCCGGGCGTGCGCGTCCAGGTGGGTGTCACGCCCCCGCTCGTCGCGTGCCTCCATCGCGGTCAGGTACGCGTCGAACGGCGCCTTCGCGTCCACCACCACCGTCCGGCCGCCGTGCAGCCGGACCACCAGGTCGGGGCGTACCCCCTGGTGGTCGGTAGCGGCGGTGACCTGCTCGCTGAAGTCGCAGTGCTCCAGCATGCCGGCGGCCTCGACGATCCGGCGGAGCTGGTGCTCGCCCCAGCGGCCCCGCACCTGCGGCGCGCGCAACGCGGCCACCAGCTGCTTGGTCTCGGTGCGCAGCTCGCCGGAGACCGCGCTCATGGACCGCACCTGCTCGCGCAGCTCGGCGTACGCGTCGACCCGGTCCCGCTCCAGCTCGGCCACCCGCTGCTCGTAGCGGCGCAGCGTGTCGTGCAGCGGCGCGACCGCGCGGGCCACCGCCTCCTGCGACTGCGCCGTGGCCTCGTAGCTCAGCGCCCGCATGGACTGCTCCAGCCGGCCCTCGCCCGCCTTGGTCGCGGCGAGAGTCGCCTCCAGGCGGGCGATGTCGGCCGCCGCGCGCGCCCGCGCGGCCAGCCAGCCCACCGCGCCGCCCGCGGCGAGGCAGAGCACCACCACGGCCAGCGTCGCAAAGCTCATGGCCAAGAGCTTGCCAAACGGGTACGACGTGCGCCCGGTGGGTACGTTCGAGTCATGGAGTTCGCGTTGTGGCTGTTCCTGATCCTGCTGCTCGGAGGTGCGTTCATGTTCTGGCGGAGGGGGAGCAGATCGCGTCGCTCGAACGAACTGGCCGACGCCCGCGCCGAGGCGCAGCGGTGGTACGAGCGGCTCGGCGGCCAGCTGATGAACCTGCACGGCGACGCCCCGGCGGTCCGGCAGGCGCTCGCCGATGCGGGTGAGCGCTACAACGCGGCCGGTTCGCAGCTGGAGCAGGCGAGCACGCCGCGCCAGTTCGGGCTGGCCCGGGAGACCGCGCTGGAAGGGCTGGCGTACATCCGGGCGGCGCGTACCGCGATGGGCATCGACCCGGGCCCGGAGCTGCCGCCGCTCGCCGCCGCCCAGGGCGCGGGCGCGCTCACCAAGGAGCGGCAGGTCGACGTGCAGGGGCAGACGTTCCGGGCCGGACCGCAGCCGGGCAACGCGACGCCCTACTACTACCCGGGTGGCCGGTTCCAGGGGCGGCCGGTGCCGGCCGGCTGGTACTCCACGCCGTGGTGGAAGACCGCGCTCGGCGCCGGCGTCGGTGTGGTCGGCGGTCTGCTGATCGCCGACGCGCTGTTCTCGCCCGCGTTCGCCGACCCCGGGTACGGCTACGACGCCGGCTACCAGGAGGGCTTCGGCGACGGCCAGGACTTCGGCGACCAGGGCGGAGACATGGGCGGCGGTGGTGACTACGCCGGTGGCGACTTCGGCGGCGGGGACTACGGCGGTGGCGACTTCGGTGGCTTCGGCGGCGGAGATTTCGGCGGTGACTTCGGCGGCGGCGACTTCTAGCCGGCACCGCCGCGCCGGGCGCGGTGCGCCGCGCGTCGGGCGCTGCTCGCGACGCGCCGCGCGCAGGCGTTAAGAAGGGCCCCCTCTTATGCACGAGGCGTTAAGAGGGGGCCCTTCCTTACACCTCAGCCGGTGTTGCGCATGCCGGCGGCGATGCCGTTGACGGTGGTCAGCAGCGCCCGTTCCAGCGCCGTACCGTCGTTCGGGGCACGCCGCCCACCCGGCGCGGTCGCCACCGCCCGCCCGGCCGCACCTGATTCGCGGTACTGCCGCAGCAACGCCACCTGGAGGTGGTGCAGCGGCTCCAGGTAGGTGTCCCGCACGGCGAGCGTGCGCTGCAGCACGGGGGAGTTCTCCAGCAGCGCCGGTGAGCCGGTGACGGCCAGCACCTCCTGCTTGGTCAGCTCGTACTCCTGCTCGATCTTGTCGAAGATCGGGTGCAGCTTCTTCGGCACCAGCGTCTCCACGTACCGCCGGGCGATGGTCAGGTCGGTCTTGGTCAGCATCATCTCGACGTTCGACAGGAACGTGCGGAAGAAGTGCCAGTTCCGGTTCATCTCGGCGAGCACGTCGGCCAGCCCGGCCGCCCGCGCGGCGGCCAGCCCGGAGCCCACGCCGAACCAGCCCGGCACGATCTGCCGGGTCTGCGTCCAGCCGAACACCCACGGGATGGCCCGCAGGCCGGACAGGCCGGCGCCGGTGTTCGGGCGCTTCGCCGGCCGGGAGCCGATGTTCAGCGCGCCGAGCAGCTCGGTCGGCGTGGAGGCCCAGAAGTACGCGGGCAGGTCCGGGTCCTCGACCAGCGACCGGTACGACCGGAACGCCGACTCGGACACCACGTCCATGGCCGCGTCCCAGCGCTCCAGCATCTCGGCCGGCTGCCGGGGCGCGGTGTGCAGCAGCGTCGCCTGAAGGACCGCCGCGACAGTCAGCTCCAGGTTCTCCCGGGCCAGCGCCGGCAGCGTGTACTTGTCGGAGATGACCTCGCCCTGCTCGGTCACCTTGATCGCGCCGTCCAGCGTGCCGTACGGCTGGGCCAGGATCGCGTCGTGCGTGGGACCGCCGCCACGGCCGACGGTGCCGCCCCGGCCGTGGAACAACCGCAGGTGTACGCCGTGCCGCGCGGCCACGTCCCGCAGCGCGCGCTGCGCCCGGTGGATGGACCACTGGCTGGTGGTGATGCCCGCCTCCTTGTTGGAGTCCGAGTAGCCGAGCATCACCTCCTGCACGTCGCCCCGCGCCGCCACCAGCGCCCGGTACGCGGGCAGCGACAGCAGCTCGTCCAGCAGCTCGCCGCCGGCGTTCAGCTCGGCCGGGGTCTCCAGCAGCGGCACGATGCCGATGCGGGCCCGCCCGGAGTGCACGTCCACCAGGCCGGCCTCGCGGGCCAGCACCACGGCGGCGAGCACGTCGTCCACGCCGAGCGTCATCGAGATGATGTACGACTCGATCACCTCGGGGCCGAACCGGTCCTGCGCCTCGCGGATGGCCGCGAACACGTCGAACGTCTTGCGGGCCGACTCGGTGAGCGGGCTGTCCTGGGTGGAGAGCGGCCGGCGGCCGGTCAGCTCGTCGGCGAGCAGCTTGGTGCGCTCCAGCCGGGTCAGCGCCGGGTAGTCGGACACCTCGCCGACGGCCTCGTAGAGCTGGGCCAGCACCTCGTGGTGCTTCTCCGCGTGCTCCCGGATGTCCATGGTGGCCAGGTGCAGGCCGAACGCGGACACCGTACGGATGGTCGAGGCGAGCCGCCCGACGGCGGTGAGCTGGCCGGAGTTGCGGGCCAGCGACGCGCGCAGCAGCTCCAGGTCGGCGATCAGCTCGGCCGAGCCCCGGTAGTCGCGCCCCGGCACGTGCGGGGTGTCGGCGCGCAGCCGCTCCCGGGTGTTGGCGAGCTTCGCCTTCACGCACCGCGCCTTGAGCCGGTACGGCTCCTCCGCGTTGACCCGGCGGAACCGGGGCGCCACCTCGGGCAGCGCGTCCAGGTCCTTGGCGAGGCTGGCGGACAGGTCGAGCGACACCGCGCGCAGCCGCCGGGACACGCTGACCTCGGTGATCAGCTCGTCCATCGCCTTCTCGGTGGCGGCGATGCCGTGCTCGTGCTGGATGCGCAGCACCTCGCGGGTGACCACCGGCGTGACGAACGGGTTGCCGTCGCGGTCGCCGCCGATCCAGGTGCCGAAGCTCAGCGGGCGGGACGTCGGTGACGTCTCCACGCCGAGCGTGCGCAGCGTGTCGGCGAGGTCGTCGAGGACCTGCGGCGCGGCCTCGGCGTACAGGTCGCGCAGGTAGTAGATCGCGTTGCGCGCCTCGTCGGTCGGGTCCGGCCGGTCCAGCCGCAGCTCGTCGGTCTGCCACATCAGGTCGAGCAGTTCGGCCAGGCGGCGGTTCGCCGGGCCCTCGTCGCTGGCGCCGTACAGGATCGCGTTCGCGGTCTCGGTGTCCAGCTCGTCGGCGACCGCGCGCAGCTTGGACAGGATGGACCGGCGGGCCGCCTCGGTCGGGTGCGCGGTGAAGACCGGGCGTACGGCCAGCCGGCGGGCCGCGGCGGCGATCTCCTCGGCCGGTACGCCCCGCTCGGCGATCATCTTGGCGGCCTGGTCCAGCCAGCCGCCGTCGGTGGCGCGGCGGCGGCGCAGGTCCCGGGCGCGGTGCACCTGCTCGGTGATGTTCGCCAGGTGGAAGTAGGTGGAGAAGGCACGGGCGAGCTTCGTGCCGGTGGTGACGTCGAGCCCGGCGAGGCGCTGGGCGGCGGCCGGCGCGTCGGAGCGGACCTGGGCGCGGATCTCCTCGACCAGGTCGAGCAGCGGGCGGCCCTCCTGCCGGGCCAGGGTCTGCCCGAGCAGCGTGCCGAGGCGGCGGATGTCGGCCCGGAGAGCGGCGTCGGGGCCGTCGTGGTCGTGCTGGTCGGTCACGGTTGCGCTCCTTACGCGAGGACGAAGGACAGCGCTGTCCGACTCCCCTGGATCGTATCCGCGTATCCCCGGGGGACAGGAGGGGGACCGCGTGATGATCTGCACTCTGGGACGGCCCGCCGGTCAGCCCCGGTCGACGGCGTGCCGGCCCGGCGCCGGGCGCCGTCGGGCGCGGAACATGGTCGCGGTGAGCAGCCCGGCCAGGCCGGCGACGACCCAGATCAGCAGGCCGGTCAGCGCCCAGCCGCCGCCGCGCCAGTCGAAGTAGATGGCCGATTTGAACAGGTCGGTGGCGAGGCCTGGAACGTTCCAGCGGTGCATGCCGCGCAGGAGCGGCGGCAGGAACTCGGGCGCGTAGATGCCGCCGGACCCGGGGTTGCCGAGCACCACGAGCAGCAGGATCACGATGCCGGTGCCGAGCAGTCCGAGCCAGCCCTGGACGGCGGCGGCGACCATCCCGGCCGCGAAAGCGGCGAGCGCGCCGACCACCGCCACCGCCGCCACGTGACCGGCGAACACGCCGAGCACCGGTCCGACCAGGATCGCCCCGATGACGCCGAGCAGGATCGCGTGCACCGCGAGCGTGGCGATCCGCAGCCCGGCCCGGCGCAGGTCGCGGGGGCTGGTGCCGAGTGAGATGCCGAGCGCCGTGGACGCCAGGTAGCCGCCCAGCACCACGCCGACGGCCAGGTAGAACGGGACCAGGCCGCGCGGGTCGTCGCCGGAGACCGGCACGTCGTCGGTGACCTGAAGCGGCACCCCGGCCTGCCGGGCCGCCTCGGTGAACACGTCGGTGACGAGTTCCGTGGCGGCGGGCGCTCCGGCGCTGGCGGTGGCGAGCGTCAGGCCGCCGTCCGGGGCGGAGCTGAGCACCGCGTACACCGATCTGTCGGTGAGGCCGTCCTGGGCGGCGCCGCGGCTGTCGTACCCGACGGGTTTGATCGTGTCGGTGCGGGCGCGGACGGCGGACATCACGGCCTGGGCCTGCTGGTCGCCGGTGACGACGGCGACCGGGATGTCGCGCGGGTCGGGCTTGTGCAGCGCGCCGACGTAGGCGGCGATGAACGCGCTGGCCAGCGCCAGGGTGCCGAGGATCAGCGCCGCCGTGCGCGGCAGCCAGTCCCGGGTACGCAGTTCCGGCTCGTCGTCCACGGGCTCAGCCTATTGGCGGCATTTGCCTGGCTGAGGCGGTTTCGTCAGGGCGAAAACCGCTGGTCCGGGCCGATAGCGTCGGGCCATGCAGGCACCCGTCTATCCCCCCAAACCGAAGCCGGGCGACCGCGTCGCGGTCGTCTCACCCTCCGCCGGCCTGCCGGGTCTCTTCCCCCACGTGTACGAGCTGGGGCTGCGCCGGCTCCGCGACGAGCTGGGGCTGGAACCGGTGGAGTACCCGACCACCCGCGTCATGGGCGCCGACCCGCGCGACCGGGCACGTGACCTGATGGCCGCGTTCACCGACCCGACGATCACCGCCGTGCTGGCCACCGTCGGCGGGGACGACCTGATCACTGTCACCCCGTACCTGAACGACGAGGAGCTGTGGGCCAACCCGAAGCCGTACTTCGGCTACTCGGACAACACCAACGTGCTCAACCACCTCTACCGGCTGGGCGTCGTCGGCTACCACGGCGGGTCCGTGCTGGTGCACCTCGGGCGCTCCGGGAAGCCGCACCCGCTGACGCTCGACTCGCTGCGCGCCGCGCTGTTCACCTCCGGCTGGTACGAGCTGACCGCCGCCCCCGAGTGGGGCGACGAGCCGTGCGACTGGCGCGACCCGGCCACGCTGGCCGAGGAGCCGCCGATGTACCCGTCCGAGGGCTGGCGCTGGCACGGCCCGGCCGAGGTGGTGCAGGGCCGCACGTGGGGCGGCAATCTGGAGATCCTGCACTGGCTGATGGCGACCGACCGCGTTCCGCGCGCGGCCGACCTGGCCGGCTCGGTGCTGGTGCTGGAGACCTCGGAGGAGATGCCGTCCGCGCAGGAGGTCTTCCGGATCGTGCGGAACCTGGGCGAGCGCGGGTTGCTCGCCGGCTTCCCGGCGATCGTGGTGGGCCGGCCCAAGGCGTGGGACTTCGACCGGCCCCACACGGTCGCGGAGCGGCTGGCCTGGGCCGCCGACCAGCGGGCGGCGATCCTGTCGGCTCTTGCGCCCTACGCGGGCGACCCGGTGGTGGTCTTCGACGTCGACCTGGGCCACACCGACCCGCAGCTGATCATCCCGTACGGCGGCGAGATCCGCGTGGACGCGGCTGAGCGCCGCATCGCGGTCCGCTACTGACCCCGCCGCCCGCCTGCTCGGTGGAACGGCATGGGTGTCTACGTCGCCGTTAACACCCATGCCGTTCCACTCACGCCTCGAAGTGCCGGTCAGTGGAACGTTATGGGTGTCTCAGCGCCCTTTTGGCACCCATGGCGTTCCACCCGGCGCTTGGCGGGCGGCGGTTGGCGGCGGGCGGCGGCGCGGGTCAGGCGTCGACGACCGCGAAGGCGCGGACCGGGAACGTGCCCATGCCGGCGACCCGTGGCGGGGCGGCGGTGAACCGGAAGCCGGTCGGCGGCAGCGCGTCCAGGCCGGTCAGGTGCTCCACGATCGGCACCCCGGCGGCCAGCAGACCGGTGTGCGCCGGGCGCTGACCCGCTGCCGCCGGAGTCATGTCGTCGATGTTGATCGAGTCGATGCCGACCAGCGCCGCGCCCGCCTCGGCCAGCCATTGCGCGCCGTCACCGGTCAGGAAGGGCGCCTCCGGTCCGGCGTACGCGTCGGTGCCGAAGTGCGCGTCCCAGCCGGTGTGCAGCAGCACCGCGCACCCGGCCACGTCGTACGGGGCGAGCATCAGCCGGTCCACCGCCCGGGTACCGGCGGGCACCCGCACCACCAGGCCGGGCAGGTCGGCGAGGCGGTCCAGCGGCACCCCGGTCAGGTCCGGGCCGTCGGCGAAGCGGTGCGACGGCGTGTCCACGTACGTGCCGGTGTTGGCGATCATGTCGATCCGGGCGACGTGGAACTCGACGCCCGGCGCGTACCGATTCCGGGACTCCTCCCGGGTCAGCCAGTCGCTGATCGCCGGGCCGGGCCAGCCGGGCAGCGTGACCAGCCCTTCGGCGATCACGTGACTCAGTTCGACGAGCTTCCGCCCACCCGAGGCCGGCACATCGAGGCCCCGTCCGCCCTTGTGCGGCTCCTCGACGACGGTCCGGTTGGTGATCCGCACCTCGCCGACCATGAGCAGCCCGAGGTGCCGGACCAGCAGCGCGGCCACCTCGTCGTCGGTGACGTCCGGGTGCGGCACGTCCAACCGGAACCCGTCCGTGCGCAGGCCACCACCGTTTGCGAAATCCACCTGGGCGTCGAAGACCGCCCGATACTCGACCATCCGCCCACCGCACCACGCCCGGCCACGGCCGGTCAAGATCGAAGATCGGGCGGGCCCGGATCGTCGGTGGAGGGGGATAGGCTCGAACGGTGCACCCCCCGTCCGGCTGGACGCGGGGTCGTCGTCGTGTGTCGATCCGCTGGAAGTGATCACTGATGCTCACCGGACTCTTCTCCGCCGCCCTGGCCGACCCGGGGCTGGCCCGGGCGCGTGACCTGGCGCGCTCCGGTGCCGCGCAGGTCGACGGGCTCGACCTCACCGCCCCCGCCGCGCTGCGCCCGTTCGCGGTGGCAGCGGTCGCCGCCGACGAGCCGGCCGGCGGCGCGGGCCGTCCCGTGCTCGCGGTCACCGCCACCACCCGGGAGGCCGACGACCTGGCCTCCGCGCTGGGCAGCCTGCTGCCGCCGGAGCAGGTGGCGGTCTTCCCGTCCTGGGAGACGCTGCCGCACGAGCGCCTGTCGCCCCGCTCCGACACGGTCGGGCGGCGCCTCGCCGTGCTGCGCCGCCTCGCCCACCCGGAGGCCGCCGACGCGCACGGCCGCACCGGGCCGCTGCGGGTCGTCGTCGCGCCGGTCCGGTCGCTGCTCCAGCCGCAGCTCAAGGCCCTCGGCGACCTGGAACCCGTCCAGCTCGCCGCCGGTGACGAGGCCGACCTGGAAGAGGTCGCCCGCCGGCTCACCGACATGGCGTACGCCCGGGTCGACCTGGTCACCAAGCGCGGCGAGTTCGCGGTACGCGGCGGCATCCTGGACGTCTTCCCGCCCACCGACGAGCACCCGTCCCGGGTCGAGTTCTGGGGCGACGAGGTGGAGGAGATCCGCACGTTCGCGGTCGCCGACCAGCGCACCATCGAGGGCGTCGCGCAGATGTGGGCGCCGCCGTGCCGCGAGCTGCTGCTCACCCCGGACGTGCGGGAGCGGGCCGCCGCGCTCGCCGCCGAGCACCCCGAGCTGGCCGAGATCCTGGACAAGCTCGCCGAGGGCATCCCGGTGGAGGGCATGGAGTCCCTCGCGCCGGTGCTGATCGGCGCCGACGCGCTGGAACTGCTCGTCGACTGCATGCCGGCCGGCACCCACGTACTCCTCTGCGACCCCGAGCGCATCCGCACCCGCGCGCACGACCTGGTCCGTACCTCGGAGGAGTTCCTCCAGGCCAGCTGGGCCGCAGCCGCCGTCGGCGGCCAGGCCCCGGTCGACCTCGGCGCCGCCGCCTTCAAGACCCTGGCCGAGGTACGCACGGCAGCCCGCGCCCTGCGCCAGCCCTGGTGGACGCTCGCGCCGTTCGGCCTGGTCGAGGCGGACGCGGCACCGGCCCGGCAGCCCTGGGAGGACGCGCCGGCCGAGGTCGACGTCACCCCCGACGACGCCATCGCGGTGAGCCTGGCCGCCCAGCCGGCCCCGCTCTACCACGGCGAGACGGCCCGGGTGGTCGAGGACCTGAAGCGCTGGGCCGGCGAGGGCTGGTCGATCGCGCTGGTCTTCGAGGGGCACGGCCCCGCCCAGCGGGCCGTCGAGGTGCTCCGCGACGCCGGTCTCGGCGCCCGGCTCACCGAGGAGGTGCCCACCGCGCCCGCACCGGGCGAGCTGCTCGTGTCGTGCGGCTGCCTGACCGCCGGCTTCGTCGACGAGGCGTCGAAGTTCGTGCTGCTCACCGGCAACGACGTCACCGGCGGCCGGGGCACCTCCACCCGCGACATGCGCAAGATGCCCAGCCGGCGGCGCAACACCATCGACCCGCTGGAGCTGAAGGCCGGCGACTTCGTGGTGCACGAGCAGCACGGCATCGGCCGGTACGTCGAGCTGGTGCAGCGCACGGTGAACGGCGCCAGCCGCGAATACCTGGTCATCGAGTACGCGCCGAGCAAGCGCGGCCAGCCCGGCGACCGCCTCTTCGTCCCCACCGACCAGCTCGACCAGCTCTCCCGCTACGTCGGCGGCGAGCAGCCCACGCTGCACAAGATGGGCGGCTCGGACTGGCAGAAGTCCAAGGCGCGGGCGCGCAAGGCGGTCCGGGAGATCGCCGCGCAGCTCATCCAGCTCTACGCCGCGCGCAAGGCGTCCAAGGGGCACAACTTCGCCCCCGACACCCCGTGGCAGCGGGAGCTGGAGGACGCCTTCCCCTGGCAGGAGACGCCGGACCAGCTGGCCGCCATCGAGGAGGTCAAGCGGGACATGGAACAGACCGTCCCGATGGACCGGCTGATCTGCGGCGACGTCGGCTACGGCAAGACCGAGATCGCGGTACGGGCGGCGTTCAAGGCGGTGCAGGACGGCAAGCAGGTGGCGGTGCTGGTGCCGACCACGCTGCTGGTGCAGCAGCACTACAACACGTTCGCCGAGCGGATGAGCCAGTTCCCGGTGTCGATCCGGCAGCTGTCCCGGTTCCAGACGCCGAAGGAGACCGAGCAGACGCTGGAGATGGTCGCCGCCGGCACCGTCGACATCGTCATCGGCACCCACCGGCTGCTCCAGGCGTCCACCCGGTTCAAGCAGTTGGGCCTTGTGATCATCGACGAGGAGCAGCGGTTCGGCGTCGAGCACAAGGAGCACCTGAAGACGCTGCGCGCCTCGGTCGACGTGCTCGCCATGTCGGCCACCCCGATCCCGCGCACGCTGGAGATGGCGATCACCGGCATCCGGGAGATGTCCACCATCGCCACCCCGCCGGAGGAGCGGCACCCGGTGCTCACGTTCGTCGGCGCGTACGACGACCGGCAGGTGGCCGCGTCCATCCACCGCGAGCTGCTCCGGGACGGTCAGGTCTTCTATCTGCACAACCGGGTCGAGTCGATCGAGAAGACGGCCCGCAAGTTGCGGGAGCTGGTGCCGGAGGCCCGGGTCGCGGTGGCGCACGGCCAGATGGGCGAGGAGGCGCTGGAGAAGGTGATGGTCGGCTTCTGGGAGAAGGAGTTCGACGTCCTGGTCTGCACCACCATCGTCGAGTCCGGCATCGACATCCCGAACGCCAACACGCTCATCGTGGAGCGGGCCGACCTGCTCGGCCTGGCCCAGCTGCACCAGATCCGCGGCCGGGTCGGCCGGGGCCGCGAGCGGGCGTACGCGTACTTCCTCTACCCGCCGGAGAAGCCGCTCACCGAGAACGCGCACGAGCGGCTGGCCACCATCGCCCAGCACACCGAACTCGGCGCGGGCATGTACGTGGCGATGAAGGACCTGGAGATCCGCGGCGCCGGCAATTTGCTCGGCGGCGAGCAGTCCGGCCACATCGAGGGCGTCGGCTTCGACCTGTACGTCCGAATGGTCGGCGAGGCCGTCTCCGCCTTCAAGGGCGAGAGCACCGAGGAGGAGACGGAGGTCAAGGTCGACCTGCCGATCGACGCGCACCTGCCGCACGACTACGTCGGAGTGGAGCGGCTGCGCCTGGAGATGTACCGCAAGCTCGCCGAGGCCCGCGACGCCGAGCGGCTGCGCGAGGTGGTCGCCGAGATGACCGACAGGTACGGCGAGCCGCCCGCGCCGGTGCAGAACCTGGTCGCGGTGGCACGGTTCCGGCTGCTGGCCCGCCGTTACGGGCTCACCGACGTGTCGATGCAGGGCAAGCACATCCGGTTCGGCCCGCTGCCGCTGCCCGACTCGAAGCAGATGCGGCTCAAGCGCTACCACCCGGACTCGGTCTACAAGCAGGCGCTCGACCAGGTCAGCGTGCCCCGGCCCAGCACCCGGCGGATCGGCGGCGAGCCGCTGCGCGACCAGGCGTTGCTGGAGTGGTGCGAGCAGCTCCTGGCGGATGTCCTGGGCAAGCCCGAGGAGCTGGCTCGTGCGGTCCCGGCGGGTGCGCGATGAGGTGGGTGGAGTCACAGGCCGGTACGGGGCGTGAGAGAGTGAGCCACATGCGTGCACGTCGTTCCCTCGTCGCCGTCAGCGTCGCGGCTCTTGCCGCGCTCTCTCTCGCCGCCTGTGGCCGGTCCGCCCCGGACGTCGCCGCCTACGTCGGAGACACCCGTTACTCCGTCGAGCGGGTCGATGCGATCTACGACGACGCGCAGCGGCAGTACGCGGACGCCGTCCGGAACCAGGCGCCGCAGACGCCCTCGCCGGAGGAGCTGCGGTCCCCGGTGACCCGGCAGGACGTGCTGAACCTGCTCGTCGCGCTCGACCTCGGCAAGCGCGTGGCGGCCGAGAAGGGCCTCCAGGTCACCGACGAGGTGTCCCCGGAGCAGCTTCAGCAGCCGCTGCGGATGCCGGCGACCACCGAGTACACGAAGCTGTGGGGCGAGTGGGTGGACCTCTCCGCCACCCTCCAGCAGAGCCTGCCCCCGGCCGACCTCAGCGACGAGTCCCTGATGGCCGTCTACCGCGCCATCGAGAAGACCGGGGCGATCCAGCCGGGCCTGACCGTCGACCAGGTCCGGCAGGCGTTCGGCGAGGCCGGGTTCGTGCGCAGCGCCACCGCGCTCAGCAACGCGCTGCAGCAGCAGGCCGAGAAGGTGGACGTCAGCGTCAACCCCCGGTTCGGGGTGAGCGGCGTGCCGTCGCTCGTCAACACCGGCCAGTCGCTCGTCTTCTACTCGCTGCCCTACGTCAGCCAGGACGGCCCGGTCACCGACATCTCGACGCCGGAGGCGCCGGCCGGTGGTTCGCCGGCCCCCGGAACCGCATGACCGCGCGCATCGTCCTGCTCGTCACCTCACCCCGGCTGCCCGCCGGCCTGCTGACCTCGGCCGCCTGGGACGCCGTACGCTCCGCGCCGGTCCTCGCCGGTGCGGAGAGCGAGCTGACCCGGGCGGTCCGGACGGCCGGCGCCGAGGTGAGCGTGGTGACCGAGGGCGCGACCCAGGCGCTGCTCGACGCCGCCGCCACGCACGGCGGGGCGGTGTGGCTGGCCGGCCCGGCCGGCGACGAGACGCTGGCCCGTGAGCTGGGGCTGCGGCTGGCCCGCGAGCCCGGGCTGGCCGAGCTGGAACTGATGTACGGCTCGTGGGACCCACCCGGCGCCCGGCTGCTCGACGCGGTCGAGGTGATGGACCGGCTGGCCTCCCCGGGCGGCGACCCGTGGAAGCGGGCGCAGACCCACCGCAGCCTGGCCGGGTTCCTGCTGGAGGAGTGCTACGAGGCGTACGACGCGATCAGCGCCGACGACACCGACGCGCTCCGCGAGGAACTGGGCGACGTGTTGCTCCAGGTGCTGCTGCACGCCCGGCTGGCCGAGGACCTACCGGACGGCAAGAGCTGGACCGTCGACGACGTGGCGGGCACGCTTGTCGACAAGATGGTGCGGCGCAACCCGCACGTGTTCTCCGGCGAGCCGGCCGGCTCGATCGAGGAGATCGAGGCGAACTGGGAACGGATCAAGCGGGCCGAGAAGACCCGCGAATCGGTGCTGGACGGCATCGCGCTGAGCCAGCCCGCGCTCGCGCTGGCCGCGAAGATCCTGGACCG
>NZ_JAGPXV010000329.1:0-6508 GCF_018070405.1 Micromonospora sp. D75 | reverse complement strand
TGCCGGCGCTGCTCGACCTCGCCGCGCTGCGCCGCCAGGCCGACGCCGGCCAGCTCCCGGCGCCGCTGCGCGGCCTGGTCCGGGCCCGGCGGCGCGTCGTCGTCGGCGGGGGCGACGGCGGCCCGTCCTTCGCGCAGCGCCGCGCCGGCACGCCCGAGGCCGAACGCGGCCGGCTGGTGGAGGCCCGGGTCAATGCGCCGGTCCTCGAGGTACTCGGCGACCCGCCGGGCACCGGCGTGCCGGCCGGGGCGTGCGTGTCGAGCCAGCCCGCGAGCGCGCCCGGCTCGGTGAGCACCGCGCCGTCCAGGTCGAAGCCCGCCTCGGCCTCCGGCTCGACCGCCTCCAGGTATTGGTAGAGCCGGTCGCGCAGGATGCGGAACTGGAGCGTGTCGAAGACCTGGTGCACCGCTTCGCGGTCCCAGCCCTGCCAGCGGGCGTCCTCGGGGCGTACCGGCAACTCCAGGTCGGAGACCAGGCAGTTGATCTCGTAGTTGCGGATCACGTCGGCGAGCCGCTCGCGCAGGCTGTCGCCGGCCTTGCCCTTGATCTCGTCGGCGCGGGCCACCACGCCCTCGACGCCGCCGTACAGGTTGATCCACTTGGCCGCGGTCTTCGGGCCGACGCCGGGCACGCCGGGCAGGTTGTCGCTGGTCTCGCCGACCAGCGCGGCCAGGTCGCGGTAGCGATCAGGGGTGACGCCGTACTTCGCCTCGACCGCGGCCGGGTCCATCCGGGCCAGGTCGGAGACGCCCTTACGCGGGTAGAGCACGGTCACGCGCTCGCCGACGAGCTGGAACGCGTCCCGGTCGCCGGTGGTGATCAGCACGTCCATGCCCTGGTCGCGGGCCTGCCAGGCGAGCGTGGCGATGACGTCGTCGGCCTCGTAGCCCTCCTTCTCGACCACCGGCACGCGCAGCGCGGCGAGGACTTCCTTGACCAAGCTGACCTGGCCCTTGAAGTCGGTCGGGGTCTCGCTGCGGCCGGCCTTGTACTCGGAGTACTTCTCGGTGCGGAAGGAGCGGCGGGACACGTCGAACGCCACGACGATGTGGGTCGGCTGCTCGTCGCGCAGCACGTTGATCAGCATCGAGGTGAAGCCGTAGACGGCGTTGGTCGGCTGCCCCGTGGTGGTGGAGAAGTTCTCCACAGGCAGGGCGAAGAACGCCCGGTATGCCAGGGAATGTCCGTCGACGAGGAGCAGGCGCGGCGTCGTAGCTGTCACGGCTGCGACTCTAGTCCGTACGCCCGACAACTCCGGCCTCCGGTGCGGCGCGCGCCGCACCGGAGGCCGAGGTCAGAGAACCTTGGCCAGGAACGCCTTGGTCCGCTCGTGCTTCGGCGCCGAGATCACCTCGCGCGGGTCCCCCTGCTCGACCACCACGCCGCCGTCCATGAACACGAGGTGGTCGCCCACCTCGCGGGCGAAGCCGATCTCGTGGGTCACCACGATCATCGTCATGCCGTCGCGGGCCAGGTCCTTCATCGTGTCCAGCACCTCGCCCACCAGCTCCGGGTCGAGCGCGCTGGTCGGCTCGTCGAACAGCATCAGCTTCGGCCGCATGGCCAGCGCCCGGGCGATCGCCACCCGCTGCTGCTGGCCGCCGGAGAGCTGACCGGGGTACGCGCCGAGCTTGTCGCCCAGCCCCACCCGGTCCAGCAGCTGCGCGGCGTGCTCCCGGGCCTCCGTCTTCTTGGCCTGGCGCAGCAGCACCGGGGCCTCCATGACGTTCTGCAGCACCGTCATGTGCGGGAACAGGTTGAACCGCTGGAACACCATGCCGATGGCACGGCGCTGCGCGGCCACGTCCCGGTCGCGCATCTCATACAGCTTGCCGCCGCGCTCCCGGTAGCCGATCAGGTCACCGTCGACCCAGATGCGGCCGGCGTCGATCTTCTCCAGGTGGTTGATGCAGCGCAGGAACGTCGACTTGCCGGAGCCGGAGGGCCCGAGCAGGCAGCACACCTCGCCGGAGCGGACCTCCAGGTCGATGCCCTTGAGCACTTCCAGCGGCCCGAACGACTTGTGCACCTGCTCGGCCCGGACCATCAACTCGGCGGCCGGCGTCTGCGGGGAAGCGGTCATGTCCGTCATTGCGCCGTCCCACTCGTGGTACTGCCGCTCTCGGCGGTCAGATTCCGCAGCCGCTGCCGGGCCCGCCCGCTGCGTCCGAACCCCTTGGAGTAGTGCCGCTCCAGGTAGTACTGCCCGACCAGCAGGACGCTGGTCAGCAGCAGGTACCACAACGTCGCCGCGACGTACATCGGGAAGGGCTGGAAGGTCCGGGAACCGACGGCCTTGAGCTGGAAGAACAGCTCCATCGACACCGGCACGAAGGCCACCAGCGAGGTGTCCTTGAGCATCGCGATGGTCTCGTTGCCGGTCGGCGGAATGATCACCCGCATCGCCTGCGGCAGCACGATCCGCCGCAGGATCTGCGCCCGGCTCATGCCCAGCGCCTGAGCCGCCTCGGTCTGCCCCTCGTCCACCGACTGGATGCCGGCCCGGACGATCTCGGCCATGTACGCGGCCTCGGAAAGGCCCAGCGCCAGCATGCCGGCGACGAAGCCGGTCAGGATGTCCACCGCGCTGAACCCGAACAGCCGGGCCTCGAAGTCGTGCAACCCGAACAGGGCGCCGATCTGCCTGTCGAACGGCAGACCGAACTCCAGCCGCGACCAGAGGATGCCGAGGTTGCCGAAGAGGATCGCCAGCACCAGCCGGGGCACCGCCCGGAAGAACCAGGTGTACACCCAGGCCACGCCGCGCAGCACCGGGTTGGGCGACAGCCGCATGATCGCGATGACGATGCCCAGGCCGATGCCGATCACCATCGACGTGATCAGCAGCAGGATGGTGCCGCGCAGCCCTTCGATGATCGGCGGGCGGAACATCTCGTCCACCATGAACGACCACTGGAACGCGGAGTTCGTGACCAGCATGTGCACGAACATCGCGACCAGCACGGCGATGACCGCCACGCCGACCCAGCGCCCGGGGTGCCGCACGGGCACGGCCTTGATCGGTTCTGGCCGTGCCCGTCCGGATGTGTCGGCCGACATGGTCAGACCGACGGGTTCAGTTCAGCGTTGGTGATGGCGCCGCCCTCGACACCCCACTTGCTGAGCGCCGCCTTGTAGCTGCCGTCGGCGATGACCGCCTGCACGGCCTCCTTGAGCACCTCGGCGAACGCCTGCTGCTCCTTGTTCACCGCGTAGCCGTAGGGCGCCGACTCGTAGATGTCGCCGAGCACCTCCAGCTGGCCGTTGCTCTGCTTCACCGCGTACGCGCCGACCGGGGAGTCGGCCAGCATGGCGTCGTTCTTGCCACTGCCCACGGCAGCGGTGGCGTCGCTCT
Organism: Micromonospora sp. D75; assembly: GCF_018070405.1. Taxonomy (NCBI): domain Bacteria; kingdom Bacillati; phylum Actinomycetota; class Actinomycetes; order Micromonosporales; family Micromonosporaceae; genus Micromonospora; species Micromonospora sp. D75. Next base: position 3,153 of record NZ_JAGPXV010000329.1, on the reverse strand, counting down.
GCGCCTGGTACTGGTCGATCTTGATGGCCGGCTTGCCGGCGTCGGTGCACTTCTTCGACCGGGCGGTGATGTCGTCGAGCTGGACCGTACCGACCTGCACGGCGATCTTCTTGCCGCAGGCGTTCTCCGGGTCCACCCCGGCCGGGTTGCCCTTCTTGGTCGCCCACTGGGTGCCCGCCGAGTAGTAGCTCACCATGTTGACCGTCTTCAGACGGTCGGCGTTGATGGTGAACGACGAGACGCCGACCTCGTACTTGCCCGAACCCACACCGGGCAGGATCGCGTCGAACGGCGCCGACTCGTACTCGGCCCTGAGACCGAGCTTCTGCGCCACCGCGTTGAACAGCTCGACGTCGAAGCCGACCACGGTCTTGCCGTCCTGGTCCAGGAACTCGGCCGGGGCGTACGTCGAGTCGGTGCCGACCTTGATCACGCCGTCGGCCTTGATGGCGTCCGGCACCTTCGCGGCCAGGTTGGAGTCGGCCGTGGCGGACACCGACGGGCCGTCGCCCGGCTCGGCCGAGTTCTCCTTCTCGCCGCACGCGGCGAGGGAGAGCAGCAGGACGGCCGCACCGGCGACGCCGAGCGCCGCCCGCCGTCCGGGGTTGGGGTGGAACATGGCTGTACTCCTTATTGCGAGGGGTCGGTCGGTCAGGCCACGCCGAGGTAGGCCTCTTTGACCGAGGGGTCGTGCAGCAGGTCCGCGCCGGTGCCGCTCTTGACGATCCGGCCGGTCTCCAGCACGTACGCCCGGTGGGCGCGCGCCAGCGCCTGCTGGGCGTTCTGCTCCACCAGCAGGATCGTGGTGCCCTGCTGGTTGATCTCCGTGATGATCGTGAAGATCTGCTGGATCAGCATCGGCGCGAGACCCATCGACGGCTCGTCGAGCAGCAGCAGCTTCGGCCGGCTCATCAGCGCCCGGCCGACCGCGAGCATCTGCTGCTCACCGCCGGAGAGCGTGCCGCCGGCCTGCTTGCGCCGCTCGGCCAGCCGCGGGAACAGGTCCAGCACCCGGGCCAGGTCCTGCGCGATGCCGGCCTTGTCGCGCCGGGTGTACGCGCCCATGTCGAGGTTCTCCAGCACCGTCATGCCGGGGAAGATGCCCCGGCCCTCGGGCGCCTGGCACAGCCCGCGGCGGACCCGCAGGTCGGCGCGGAGCTTGGTGATGTCCTCACCGGCGAACTTGATCGTGCCGGAGGCGACCGGCCGGATGCCGGAGATCGCCCGCATGGTGGTGGACTTGCCGGCGCCGTTCGCGCCGATCAGCGCGACGATCTCCCCCTCGTCCACGGTCAGGCTGATGCCGTGCAGCGCCTGGATCCGCCCGTAGAGCAGGCTCACGTCCTCGATCTCAAGCAGCATCGTCCGGCACCCCCAGGTACGCCGCGACCACCTTCGGGTTGTCCCGCACCTCGGCGGGCAGCCCTTCGGCGATCTTCTTTCCGAACTCCAGGACCACGATCCGGTCGGTCACGCCCATCACCAGGCGCATGTCGTGCTCGATCAGCAGCACCGTCACGCCCTGGTCCCGGATCTGCCGGATGAGCTGCAGCAGCTCCTCCTTCTCCGCCGGGTTGAAGCCGGCGGCCGGCTCGTCCAGGCAGAGCAGCTTCGGGTCGGTGGCCAGCGCGCGGGCGATCTCCAGCCGGCGCTGCTCGCCGTAGGACAGGTTGCGGGCGAACTCGTGCATCCGGTTGCTGATGCCGACGAACTCCAGCAGGCGCTCGGCCTTCTCCCGGCCCTCGCGCTCCTCCTTCCAGTGCCGCGGCAGGCGCAGCAGGGCGGCGATCACGCTGGTCTTGTGGTGCGCGTCCGCGCCGACCTGGACGTTCTCCAGCGCGGTCATCTCCGGGAAGAGACGGATGTTCTGGAACGTACGGGCCATGCCCATCCGGGTGATCTGGTGGCGCTTCTTGCCACTGATCTTCTGGCCCAGGAACCGGATCTGCCCCTCGGTGGGCTGGTAGATACCGGTCATCGCGTTGAAGCAGGTGGTCTTGCCGGCGCCGTTCGGTCCGATCAGACCGAGGATCTCCCCCTTGTAGAGGGTGAAGTCCACGTCGTTGAGGGCCACCACACCGCCGAAGCGCAGCGTGACGTGGTCGACCTCCAGCAACGGCTCCCGCTTGTCGACCGTCTCGACGGCGGGGGCCGCCGCCTGGGCCGGAACTGCCGGGGTCTGCTCGGTGTCACTCACCGACGATCACCTCCTTGCGGCGGTCCTTGAACTCCGCCGCTCGTCGCCGGTTCGGGATCAGGCCCTGCGGCCGGAAGATCATCATCACCACGAGCACCAGACCGAAGAAGAGGAACCGGTACTCGTACAGCTCGATGCCGAACAGCTCGATGCCGCGGAACCGCTCGATCATGTACGCGACCAGGCCGCCGCCGACGATCGCGCCGACGATGTTGCCCGAGCCGCCGAAGATGACGGCGGCCAGGATGATGATCGAGTTGAGCAGCTCGAAGTTCTGCGAGTTGACGAAGTTCTGCTTACCGGCGAACAACGCGCCGGCCAGGCCGGCGATGGCCGCGCCGGAGGCGAACGCCCACAGCTTGAACTTGAACGTCGGCACACCCATGAGCTGGGCCGCGTCCTCGTCCTCACGGATCGAGATCCAGGCCCGGCCGACCCGGCTGTGGGTCAGGTTCCGCACCCCGATCACCACCAGGATGATCAGCGTGAGCACCAGCCAGTAGTACGGGCGGGCGTCGAGCACGCCGAACCACGGCCGGCCGTCGGCGTACTGGCCGGGCGGGTGCGGAATCTGGTTGAAGCCGCGCTGTCCCTTGAGGAACTCGGAGCTGACCGCAGCGATCCGGATCATCTCGGCGAAGCCGAGCGTCACCAGCGCCAGGTAGTCGCCGCGCAGACGCAGCGTCGGCGTGCCGAGCATGACGCCGGAGACCATGGTCAGGCCGATCGCGATCGGCACCACCGCCAGCCACGGCCACAGCGTCTTGAGGTCACTGCTCGGCGAGGTCAGCACCGCCACCGTGTACGCGCCGACGGCGAAGAAGCCGAAGTAGCCGAGGTCGAGCAGACCGGCGAAGCCGACCACGATGTTGAGGCCGACCGCCAGCAGCACGTAGATCGAGACCGTGAACATCACCTGGGTGAAGTTCGCGCCGGGCGTCGGGATCGGCCCGAGG
>NZ_JAGPXV010000328.1:0-6518 GCF_018070405.1 Micromonospora sp. D75 | reverse complement strand
AGCCACCGCCGCGCCCCCGCCCGGAGCCGCCGCAGCGGGACCGGTCCGACGAACTGAAGCGGGCGGAGTCCCCCGCGACCACGCCGGCGGAGCCGCCCCGGGCGGCCCCGGACCGCTCGGGTCCGGTCAGCCTCGGCCCGACGGTCCTCACCAGCTTCGTCGACCCGGGGAGCCCGACCGGCCCCGAGTCCGCGCCCCGCGCCGACGCGCTGAGCCCGGTGCGCATCCCCGGCCCGGACGCGGCGCCGGTCGCCCGCCCGGCCCCGGTCGCCCACAGCGGCCCCGCCGACAGCGGTGCGCTGCGGGCCGGCCCGCCCCCGCCCACCGGCGTTCCGCGCCCCCCGGACCGGCCGCTCGACGCCGAGGATCAGAAGCGGCTGCGACGCTGGGGGCTCGCCGTGGGCGCGGTGCTGCTCGCCGTGGCGACCGGCGTCGGCACCGCGCTGGCGGTCACCGACGGCGCCGACGACCGTCCGGAGGCGCGCCGGTCCGGCGAGGCCGTCGCCCGGCCCTGGGATCATCAGCCCGGCGGCCCGGGCGTGCCCCCTCCCCCGTTCCCCTGCGTCCGGCCGGACGTGACGGGCACGCCGGTCCGCAAGGGCCCACCTCCCGAGGACCCGGCGGTGAACGTGCCGGCCGGCTGGGTCTGGCCCGCCGACACCGGCGGCTTCCACATCGCCCTGCCCGCCGGGTGGCTGCAGCTGCGCTCCGGCGACACGACCTGCTTCCAGGACCCGGCCACCCGGCGCATCCTCGGCGTCGAGCCGTATCCGGGTGGGGATCCGGTGGGCCGGCTGCGCTCGTCCGAGCGGGATCTGACCTCCGCCGGTCGGCTGCCGCAGTACGAGAAGATCCGGCTGGCCGCCGACGGTCCGGGCGCGGAGTGGGAGTGCCGGTGGACCGCGCCGTACGGCGAGCGGATGCGCGCGTTGCGCGTACTGCCCGGTCAGCGGGCCGGGTGGACGCTCGGGCTGACCACGTCCGACGCCGACTGGGCGGACGCGTCGAAGCAGTTCGCGGTCATCCGGGCGAGCCTCGGCACGGTCCGGCCCACCCGTACCGCGGGCTGAGCCGCACCCCGTCCCATCACCGACAGTCGGCGTGGCGCCGGCTGCCCGGCCCGCCATAATTCCGGGTGGCAGCGGTACGCCGTCGCGCGTCCGCGGCACCCCTTCCCCAGTGGACCGTCCGGCTGATGCCCCGCTGTCGCACGGGCTGACTACAGTGGCGTAGTTTCGTGGATCAAGATCTTCGGGAAGGGCGAGCCGAGATGATGGGACCGTCCCACGCGCTCTCGGGCGCGGCGGTGTGGCTGACCGGCTCCTGGGCCATGGCCCAGTTCGCGGACTACCACCAGACACCGCTGGCGCTGGCGGTGGGCACTGCGGTCTGCGCGGGCGGTGCGCTCTTCCCCGACCTCGACCTGTCCGGGAAGGTCACCCGCAACCAGGGCGGCGCCACCGTGGCCCGTACGTTCGGCGTGGTCAGCCTCTTCGTCGCCGAGGTGGTGGAGAAGATCTCACTCGGCGTCTACTACGCCACCAAGCTCAGCAAGGATCCGCGCCGCAACAACGGGCACCGCACGCTCACCCACACCATCCCGTTCACCGTGCTGGTCGGCTGGGGCACCACCGCGCTCTGCGCCCACTACGGCAAGTGGGCCGTCGTCGGAATCCTCTTCTTCATGATCGGCCTGGCGCTGCGCGGGCTGTTCGACAAGTGGGCCGAGCGCGCGGGCTGGGTGGTGGTCACGCTGGTGTCCGCCGCCGCGGCCTGGTTCACGTTCGCCAACCTGCCCGGCGACCGGGGCTATCCGATGATCGGCCTCGCGGTCGGGGTGGGCTGTTTCGTGCACATCCTCGGCGACATGATCACCCGGGCCGGGGTGCCGATCCTGTGGCCCATCCCGATCAAACGCCGGATGTGGACGATGATCGGCCTGCCCAACAAGATCGCTCTGCGTACCGGCAGCAAGGCCGAGACGGTGGTGCTGCGCACCGCGATGACGATCCTGTCCGTCCTGGCCGCGGTGGGGCTGGTCGCGCCCTCGGTGCTGCAGCGCTTCGACATCCAGGTGTAGGTCAGCCCGCCTCGGCGCGTACCGGGCGGGCGGTGGCCGCCCGGGCCCGGATCAGCCGGGCCGTCCAGCCCACGCCGCGACGGCGCCACGACCGTCCGATGAGAACGGTAATGCCCGGGGTGGCGGCGGGCAGAGGCCGCACCCGGCATCACTCTGGGTAGGGAAGCAAGCGTCGTCGATCATCCGTGCGGACGATCGACGACACGCTAATGCGCATTAGCGCGGAGGTCCGCCTACTGTCGCGCGCCCGGTCGGCCCTTGTCAAGATTCCCGCCCGAACAACCGCAGGGCAGCGGCGGGCGCGGTTGCTAATCCGCATTACATCAGGGAGTTCATCGAACGGAAATCTTCCGGCCACCCCTTGACAGGACGCCGGGAGAGCAGAGAGGCTCCATCCCGACCCGATCGCTAATACGCATTAGCGGAAGTGGAAGGACCGACGTGACCCCTCCCCCCAGGCGTGTCACCCAGCGTGACATCGCGCGCATGGCCGGCGTCAGCCAGGCGACCGTGTCGCTGGTGCTCAACAACCGCACCGACGCCGACGTCCGGATCGCGCCGGAGACACGGGACCGGGTCTTGCAGGTCATCGCCGAGACGGGATACGCCGCCGACCCGGCCGCCCGCCGCCTCGCCTCCGGGTTCAACCGGATCATCGGCGTCTTCACCTACGAGCCGGCCTTCCCCAGCGGCAGCCGGGACTTCTTCCACCCGTTCCTGCTCGGCATCGAGGAGTACGCCGAACGGGTCGGCTGCGACCTGCTGCTGTTCACCAGCGCCCCGGTGGTGGACGGCCGGCGGCGCATCTTCCACCAGGACAACCGGCTGCGGCTGGCCGACGGCTGCATCCTGCTCGGCCGGGAGATCGACGGCGCGGAGCTGCTCCGGCTCAACCGCGACGGGTTCCCCTACGTCGCCGTCGGGCGCCGCGACGACGCCGGCGGCCCGGTGCCCTACGTCGGCGCCGACTACGCCAGCGCGGTCCACCGGCTGGCCGAGCGGGCGGTGGAGCTGGGGCACCGGCGGCTGACGTACGTGGGCATGGGCACCTCGGCCGAGTCCTCGCACGACCGGCGCAGCGGTTTCCACGCCGGCGCGGCCGGCGCGGACAGCGCCCGCCAGATCACCGCGACGGCGGAGACCGCCGACGCCACAGTGGACGACCTGCGGGCCGACGGCAGCACCGTCGCCTTCGTGGAGGACTTCGCCACCGCCGTGGCGCTGGAGACGGCCGCCCGCCGCAAGGGGCTGACGGTGCCCGGTGACCTGTCCGTCGTGACCCTCGGCGACCCGACCGTCCCGGTGCCCACGGACATCACGTTCACCGGGTTCCGCATCCCGCGCGAGGAGATGGGCCGCCAGGCCGTCGAGGTGCTGACCGGCGTCATCGACGGCAGCGCCGGCGGCCTCCAGCAACGGCTCCTGCCCTGCGAACTCGTCGAGGGCGACACCCTCGGCGTCCCTGGATCGGCGGCCGACCGGCGCTGACACGCCCGGCCGCGCAACTGGAAGGAAGCAAGTGGTACTAATGCGTGCGGACGTCCTCGTCGTCGGGGGCGGACTGGGCGGTGTCGCCGCGGCGCTGGCCGCGGCCCGTGCCGGCCGGTCCGTCATCCTGACCGAGGAGTTCGACTGGCTCGGCGGGCAGCTCACCAGCCAGGCGGTCCCGCCGGACGAGCACTCCTGGATCGAGCAGTTCGGCGCCACCGCGAGCTACCGGGAGTTGCGCGACGGCATCCGCGACTACTACCGCCGCCACTACCCGCTGACCGAGCGGTCCCGGGCGTGGACCGACCTGAACCCGGGCGCGGGCTGGGTGAGCCGGCTCTGCCACGAGCCCCGGGTGGCGGTCGCGGTCCTGGAGCAGATGCTCGCGCCGTACCGGGGGTCCGGGCGGCTGACGGTGCTGCAGCCGTACCGGCCGGTCGCGGCCGAGACCGACGGCGACCGGGTCACCGGCGTCACGCTCGCCCACCGGGACCGCGACGAGCGGATCGAGGTGGAGGCACCGTACGTCCTGGACGCCACCGAGACCGGTGAGCTGCTGCCACTGACCGGCACCGAGTACGTGACCGGGTTCGAGTCGCAGGCGCAGACCGGTGAGCCGAGCGCGCCGGCGCAGGCGCAGCCGCTGAACATGCAGGCGGTGTCCGTCTGCTTCGCGCTGGACCACGTCGACGGCGACCACACCATCGACCGGCCCGCCGGGTACGACTTCTGGCGCGACTACAAGCCGGACTTCTGGGGCGACCGGCTGCTGTCCTGGCGGTCACCCCACCCGCGCACGCTGGAGATCGTCGAGCGCAGCTTCACGCCGAACCCGGACGACGACCCGCTGGGCGTCAACGCCGACCAGCGGCTCAACCCGGGCGACGGCAACCTGTGGACGTTCCGGCGCATCGCGGCGCGGCGCAACTTCGTCGACGGCGCGTACGGCAGCGACATCACGCTCGTCAACTGGCCGATGATCGACTACTTCGAGGGCCCGGTCATCGACGTGCCGAACGCGTCCTGGCACCTGTCCCAGGCACGCGAGCTGTCGTACTCCGTCCTGTACTGGCTGCAGACCGAGGCGCCCCGTCCCGACGGCGGCACCGGCTACCCGGGGCTGCGGCTGCGCGGCGACGTGACCGGCAGCCCCGACGGGCTGGCGCAGGCGCCCTACATCCGGGAGTCGCGCCGCATCCGCGCCGAGTACACGGTGGTCGAGCAGGACCTCTCCCTGGCGGTACGCGGCGAGCACGGCGCGGTGAGCTACCCCGACTCGATCGGCGTCGGCATGTACCGCATCGACCTGCACCCGTCGACCGGCGGCGACAACTACATCGACGTCGGCTCCTGCCCGTTCGAGATCCCGCTCGGCGCGCTCATCCCGCAGCGGATGGAGAACCTGCTGCCGGCCGGCAAGAACATCGGTACCACGCACATCACCAACGGCAGCTACCGACTGCACCCGGTCGAGTGGAACGTCGGTGAGGTCGCCGGCCTGCTGGCCGACTTCTGCCTTGCGCGGGGCGAGTCCCCGCGCGCGGTCCGCGGCACCCCCCGCCTGCTGGCCGAATTCACGGACCGCATCTCGGCCGCCGGCGTGGAATGCCGCTGGCCACAGATCGCGGGCTACTGAACCCCCGGTGAGGAGAAGGAAAGTGAGATACGGAAGACTGTCCGGCCTGGTCGCGGCGACCATGACCGGTGTGCTCGCCCTGACCGCCTGCGGCGGTGGCGGCGACGCCAAGGACGACGGTCCGGCGAGCCTGCGGATGACCGTCTGGTCGGCGAACGAGGCGCACCTCAAGCTGTTCAACGAGATCGCCGACGAGTACCGCAAGAACAACCCGGACGTCGCGGAGATCAAGTTCGATCCGCTGCCGTTCGAGAACTACACCACGACGCTCACCACGCAGATCGCCGGCGGCAACGCGCCGGACCTCGCGTGGATCTTCGAGAACTCGGCTCCGGACTTCGTCGCCTCCGGCGCGCTGAGCCCGCTCGACGACACGCTGAAGAAGGCCGACGGCTACCAGTACGACGACCTGTCCCCCGCCACGCTGAAGCTGTGGCGCAACGACGGGAAGCTCTTCGCGTACCCGTTCTCGACCTCGCCGTTCGGCGTGTTCGTCAACAACGACATGCTCAAGAAGGCCGGGCAGAAGACCCCGGCCGAGCTGATCGCGGCCGGGCAGTGGAACTGGGACACCGCGCTCGCCGCGGCCGGCGCCACCGCCGCGAAGTCGGGCAAGGCCGGGCTCGTGGTCCGCGACTTCGACTACAAGGGCTGGGACAACCTGGCCACGTTCTGGACCGGCTGGGGCGCCCAGGCGTGGAGCGAGGACGGCCGCAGCTGCGGGTTCAACAGCCCGGAGATGGTCGAGGCGATGACCACGCTGCACAAGGCGATCTTCACCGGCAAGGCGCTGCCCGGTCCGGGCACGACCGCCGACTTCTTCGCCGGTGACGCGGCCATGACCGTCACCCAGATCTCCCGCGCCTCGCTGCTGAAGGAGAACGGCTTCGACTGGGACCTGGTCCCGCTGCCGGCCGGTCCGAAGGGCCCGTACGCGGTGGTCGGCCAGGCCGGCATCGGCGTGATGAAGAAGAGCCCGCACGCCGAGCAGGCCGCCGACTTCCTGGCCTTCTTCACCAACCCCACCAACTCGGCGAAGCTGGCCCAGTTCTTCCCGCCGCCGCGGCAGTCCCAGCTGACCGCCGAGACGCTGGCGAAGACGAACCCGAAGCTCAAGCCGGAGCAGCTGCAGAAGGTCGTCATCGACGGCATCACCAACGGCACGGTCAAGCCCAGCCACTCCGGGCAGGCCGAGCTGAGCCAGCAGGTGCGCGCCGCGCTCGACCCGCTGTGGAAGGCGGACGCGGACGTCAAGGGCGTACTCGACGGCGTCTGCTCCAAGATCCAGCCGCTGCTGGCGAAGTAGGGCCGAGG
>NZ_JAGPXV010000327.1:0-6549 GCF_018070405.1 Micromonospora sp. D75 | reverse complement strand
TGCTGGTCCTGATCTTCCTGCGGGGCGGACTCGCCTCCGGGGTGAGCCGGACCGCCGCGTGGGTGCGGCGCCGCCGCTCCGGCGCGCCGCCACCCGACGCCGCCGTCACCGCCGGCGCGGTGACCGCGGTCCGCGACCGGCCGGCGCCGCCGGCCGAGCGGCCCGCGGAGACCGGCGGTCCGGTGGGGGAGCCGATGCTGACCGCCGACGGCGTCACCGTGCGCTTCGGCGGGCTGATCGCGCTCGAGGGTGTCGACCTGCGGGTACGTGACGGCGAGATCAAGGGGCTGATCGGCCCCAACGGCGCCGGCAAGACCACCTTGTTCAACGTCCTGACCCGGGTCTACCCCGTGCACGAGGGGTCGGTCACCTTCGCCGGGCGCGACATGCTCCGGCTGCGCCCGCACCAGGTGGTCGGCGCCGGGCTGGCCCGCACGTTCCAGAACGTGGAGATGTTCCGCTCGATGACCGCGCTGGAGAACGTGCTCGTCGGGCGGCACCACCGCGACGTCTGCGGACTGTGGCGGACCGGGCTGCGCCTGCCGTCCGCCCGGGCGGAGGAGCGGCGGGCCCGCGACGCCGCGCGGGCGGCGCTGGCGACGCTGGGCCTGGAACGCTACGCGGACACCCCGGCCGAGAGCCTGCCGCTCGGCGTGCAGCGACGACTGGAGATCGCCCGGGCGATGGTCGCCGAGCCGCGGCTGCTCATGCTCGACGAGCCGGCGTCCGGCCTCACCGCGGGCGAGGCGGCCGCGCTGATGGACGACGTACGCCGGATCCGTGCCGCCGGGGTCACGGTGCTGCTGATCGAGCACAACATGCGGTTCGTGATGGGCCTGTCGGACTCGGTCACGGTGCTCGACCACGGCCGGGTCATCTTCGACGGCTCACCGCAGCGGGCGCAGAGCGACCCCGCGGTGGTGGCCGCCTACCTGGGCGAGGTGGAGTCATGACAGCGCTGCTCGAACTCGATCGCGTGACTCTCGGCTACGGCAAGATCGTCGTCGTCCACGAGTTGTCGCTGCGCCTGGATGCGGGGCGGATCGTCTCCGTCCTCGGCCCCAACGGCGCCGGCAAGACCACCACGGTCCGCGGCGTCGCCGGTCTGCTGCCGCTGCGCGGCGGCGAGGTACGGCTGGGCGGAAAGCGGGTCAGCGGCTTCCCGCCGCACCGCATCGTCGCCGAGCGGCTGGCCTACGTACCCCAGGGGCGCGAGCTGTTCGCGGACATGTCGGTACGGGACAACCTGCGTCTCGGCGGCTTCACCATGCGCCGTCGTGACATCCCGGCCCGGGTGGAGGAGCTGTTCGAGTTCTTCCCGCGGCTGCGCGAGCGCGCCGGGCAGACCGCGGGCAGCCTGTCCGGCGGCGAGCAGCAGATGCTGGCCATCGCCCGGGCGCTGATGCCCCGGCCGACGGTGCTGATGCTCGACGAGCCGTCGGCCGGGCTGGCGCCGCGCACCATGCGGCACGTCTTCGACATCGTCGCCGACGTCGCGCGTTCGGAAGGCGCCGCGGTGCTGATCGCCGAGCAGAACGCGCACCAGGCGCTGCGCGTCACCGACCACGCCTACGTGCTGAACACCGGCGTGATCGAGGCGTCCGGCCCGCCGGCGGAACTGCTCGCCGACGACCGGATCCGGGCCGCCTACCTCGGTGACGCGGTCGAGAAAGGACCGGTCTGATGGTCGCGGTGGTGACCGGCGCGGCCGGGGCGATGGGCGGCGCCATCGCGGCGGAACTCGGCGCACGCGGGCACGCACTGGTACTGGCCGACATCTCCGGCCGCCGGCTCGCCGAGGCCGCGGACCGGTTGACCGCGCACGGCCGGGCGGCGCACCCGTACCGGTGCGACGTCACCGACCGGGCCGAGGCCGAGGCGCTGGCCACGGCGGCGCTCGCCGCCTTCGGCCGGGTCGACGTGCTGGTCAACGTGGTCGGCGGCTACCGCGGCCGGATGTACGAGGACGTGCTCGACATCCCGCTGGACCGGTTCGACGAGGCCATGCGGCTGAACCTGCGCGGCACGTTCAACCTCACCCAGCTGTTCGGCCGGCACATGCGCGAGCGCGGCCACGGCCGGATCGTCAACATCTCCTCGGTGGCCAAGGACGGGGCGTCCGGCCAGGCCGACTACGCCGCTGCCAAGGCGGGTGTCGTCGCGTTCACGCGCAGCTGCGCGCTCGAACTCGGCCCGGCGGTCACCGTCAACGCCGTCGCGCCCGGCGTCATCCGCACCTCGGTGATGGAGCGGATCCCGGCCGACGTCCAGGCGCGCTACCGCGAGCGGATCCCGCTCGCCGACTTCGGTGATCCGGTCGACGTGGCCAGGGCCGTGGCGTTCCTCGCCGGGGACGACGGCCGGTACGTCACCGGCGAGGTGATCCACGTGTCAGGAGGGTTCTTCGGATGTCTGTGACCGTACCGGGTGTCATCACCTCGGCCAGTGACGTGTACACCCCCGAGCGGATCGCCGCGTTCAAGGCGTCCGGGCAGTGGCGGGACCAGTTGATCGTCGACTTCCTCGACCGGCACCGCAGACAGCGCCCGGACCGGACCGCGGTGGTCGACGAGAACGGCCGGATCACCTGGGCCGCCCTCGCCGACCGCGTCGACCGGCTCGCCGCGGCGTTCGTGGACGCCGGGCTGCGGCCGGGCGAGTTCGTGGCCGTGCAGATGCCCAACCGGATCGAGTTCGTGGAGATCTACCTCGCGATCCAGCGGGCCGGCCTGCGCGCGCTCACCATGATGTCCATCTACCGGGAGCACGACGTCGCGTACATGCTGCGCACCACCGGCGCCCGGGCGTACATCGTGCCGGACACGCACCGCCGGTTCGACTTCGTCGCGATGGCGCAGCGGCTGCGCTCGCAGGCGCCCGACCTGCGCACCGTCATCGTGCTCGGCGAGGCCGGCGAGGGCATGGTGCCGTACGAGCGGTTCCTGGCCGAACGCGCGCCGGCCCCCGGCGCCTTCGCCCACCTGCGGCCCCACCCGGACCAGGTGTCCAAGGTGAGCTTCACCTCGGGCACCACCGGGCTGCCCAAGGGCGTCGTGCACACGCACAACACCGACCTGTCGCCGCCCACGATGATCGCCGGCGCGCTCGGCCTCGGCCCGGAGACGCCGATCTGGATGCCGAGTCCCATCGCGCACGCCACCGGCCTGCTGTTCGGCGTCTACGACTCGCTGCTGTGCGGGGCCAAGCTCGTGCTGCAGGACCAGTGGGATCCGCAGCGCGCGCTGGAGATGATCAGCCGGGAGCGGGCCACCTTCACGGTGAGCGCCACCCCGTTCATCGGCGACCTCGTCGAGCAGGACAACCTCTCCTCGTACGACCTGTCGTCGTTCCGCTACTTCGTCTCCGGCGGCGCGCGGGTGGCGCCGGCGCTCGTCGAGCGGGCCCGCTCGGAGCTGGGTTGCCTGTTGCTGCGGGTCTTCGGCCAGTCCGAGGCGCCGCTGCACACGCTCAACTTCCCGGACGACCCGTGGGAGAAGGTGACCGGCCGCGACGGCCGTCCGTTCGACGGCATCGACGTCACGATCGTGGACCCGGCCGACCGCGCGACACCCGTGCCGGTGGGTGAGGTCGGCGAGTACTCCACCGCCGGGCCGCACGTGTTCCTCGGCTACTACGGCAGCCCGGAAGCCACGGCGGAGGCCCGCGACGAGTCCGGCCGCTACTACAGCGGCGACCTCTGCACCGTCGACGAGGACGGCTACGTGCTGTACGTCGACCGCATGAAGGACATCGTCAACCGCGGTGGCGTGAAGATCAGCGCGCTGGAGGTCGAGAACCTGCTCGCCGCCCATCCGCTGGTCCAGGCGGCGGCCGTCGTGGCCGTACCCGACCAGCGGCTCGGCGAGCGGGCCTGCGCCTTCGTGGTCACCCGGGGCGGCGCGGAGCTGACCCTGGCGCAGATCTCCGTGTTCCTCGACGAGATGGGGGTCACCCGGCAGAAGTGGCCGGAGCGGCTCGAGGTGATCGAGGCCCTGCCGGCCACCCCCACCGGGAAGATCCAGAAGAACGTGCTGCGGCAGCGGCTCACTGCCGATTCGGCGTCGTCCGGCCGGGCATGACCCGAGCCGGCGTCGCGCCGCGGCTGGGGGTGCCCGACGCCGTCCTGTGGCTGAGCGCAGCCGCCGGCGTCGGCACCCTGGTCGTGCCGGCCGCGCGGCCCTACACGGCGCCGCTGCTCGTCGCCGGAGTGGTGGTCGTCGCCGCGACGGCCTGGCCCACGCTGCGCCCGCCGGTACGCCGCACGGTGCTCGCCATGATGCTCGCCGGCGCCGCGCTCTGCCTGGTGGCAGGCGCCCGCTGGTCGGACGTGTCGGCCGCGTTCGCGACGATGTGCGGCGTCTTCTCGTTCGTCGCCGTGGTGCGGCTGCTGGAACTCCCGATGCTGCGTCGCGGCTACCACACGGCGATCGCCGAGGTCACCCTCGTGCGGCTGCGCCGGACCCGCGCGGTCTGGTCCGCGGCCACGCTGACCTACCTGCTCTCGCTGGCGCTGTCGTTCGGCGGGGTCGCCCTGGCGTACCGGTCGGTGCGGGCGATGGACTCCGCCGCCGACGAGGCGGGCTCGGCCGGAGTCGTGTGCCGCGCGTTCATAGCGGCCAACCTGGTGACGCCGCTGTCGCCACCGCTGGCCGTGGTGCTCACGCTCACCGGCCTGACCTGGACCGGCTTCCTGCCGTACGCGCTGGCGCTGGGCCTGGTCGCCGCGATGCTGGTGCCGCTCGGGCCGGTGCCGCGGGCCCGGGCGCTGCCCGCGCCGCGACCGGAGCGAGGACGGCTTGCCGCGGGGTTCGCGGCGATGATCGGCTGTGTCGTGGTGGTGCTCGTCGTGCTGGAGATGGTTACGCCGCTCAGCCATCCGGCTGCGACGATGACGGCGGTCCTGCTCGTCGTGCCGCTCTGGGAACGCGGGACCCGCCTGCCGGCCCGCGCCGTGGCCCTGGCGCGCTCGGAGGCCGGCTCCTGGCGCGAGCAGTTCCTGCTCTTCGGCGCCGGTGGCTTCGTGGTCGCCGCGGCCGGCCGGTGGACGGCCGACGGAGCGGTCGGCCGGCTGCTCGACGCCGCCGGGCTGCCCGCGTGGGCGCTGCTGGCCGGTGGCGCGCTGGCCATCACCGTGCTGGGGCTGGCCGGGCTGTACCCGCTGACCACCCTCATCGTGGTGACGACGGTGCTCGCCCCGCTGGGCACGGGCGCGTGGCCGGCACTGGTCGCGGCGGCAGCGCTGGTGGGCACGATGGCGGCCTTCGTGTTGTCCCCGCTCAGTGGCCTGACCCTGCTGGTGTCGGCGCTGAGTGGGCGCAGTGCCGTCCACATCGGGCTGCGCTGGAATCTCCCGTTCGGCCTGGCGCTGCTGGGCGCCGGCGGCGCCGCGATCGGCCTGTTCGCGGCAGTGACCTGAGAGGAGTCGCATGCGCACGGAGACGGAGGTCCTCGGGGACCTGTGGCGGGTCTGGGGCGCCTGGGGCGCGGATCTCGACGAGGAACGGTGGACGGCACCGACGCGCTGCGCCGGGTGGGACCTGGCCGCGCTCTACGCCCACGTCTCGCAGGGTGTCGGCGGGCTGGCGGCGCTGGTGCGGCGGCGCCGGGCCGAGGGTCCGCCGGAGCACGGCGACGCGGTGGCCCTGCTGCGCGCCCTCAAGCCGGACGAGCACGTCGCGGCGGACCTCGCTGCCCGCAACGCGGACGCGGCGGTGGCGGACGCCCGCGCGGCCGGTACCGCGGAGCTGGTGCGGCGGCTGGCCGAGGACGGCCCCGCGGCGGTGGCGCTGGCCGCGGCCGAGCCGGACCAGACGGTCGAGTACTTCCGCCGGGGCACCACGACGGTGCGGGCAGCGACCGTCGTCCGGCTCGTGGAGGCCACCGTCCACCTGCTCGACCTCGCGGCGGCGCTGGGCCGCGAACCGGACCTGCCGGACGGGGCGACCGAGCACACGGTGCGTTTCCTGACCGGCATGGCGCCGCCGCTCGCCCTCATCGAGGTGGCCACCGGCCGGCGGGCGCCGGACATCTTTCCGGTGTTCGGCTGACCGGTCAGCGCAGCGCCGGCACGACCTCGGCCGCGAGCCGGCGCAGCTGCCCGCGCGGGTCCGGCCCGGCGATGTTGAACACGACATCGGTCATGCCGGCCTCGACGTACGGGGCCAGGTACTCGCGGATGTCGTCGGCGGTGCCGTAGGCGCTGTACCGCTCGAAGCTGTCGAACGGCAGCCCGTACGCCGTGGCAAGGTGGTTGGACACGGCGTCGCGGGCCGCCTCGCGGGTGTCGGCGATGGTGGTGAAGAGATTCAGCGCGAACGCGAAGCCGGAGAGGTCGCCGCGGATCGTGCCCACGGTGTCCGTGGCCGCCTGGAAGCGGCCGGCGCTGACCCACACCGGGAACCAGCCCTCAGCGCCCCGGGCCGCGCGCTCGACGACGGCGGACGCGCGCCCGCCGAGCCACAGCGGCACAGGTTGCTGCACCGGCAGCGGCTCCATCGTGAACGCCGGCAGGTCGACGATGCGCCCCTGGTACGGCTCGCCGCTGCCGGC
>NZ_JAGPXV010000326.1:0-6596 GCF_018070405.1 Micromonospora sp. D75 | reverse complement strand
GGGCAGGCCGCCGCGTACGTGCCGCCGATGCTCGCCGCCGTCGAGCCGTACGCCGGTCGGTTGCGCGACCTGGGCGCGGTGCTGGCCGGGGCGGTCCCCGGCCGGACCGGCGCGGACCAGATCTCGGTCTTCTGCTCCACCGGCCTGGCCGGCACCGAGGTGTTCCTGCTCGACCGGCTGGCCCGCGTGGCCGCTCCCGCCCGCTGAGCGTGCCGGACGGGCGGCGTGGCGGTACGGAACCGGCCCGGTACCCTCGGATGGTGTCTGCCACCTCCTCCACCCCGCAATCCGACGGGCGTCGGGTCGCCCTGCTGACCCTCGGCTGCGCCCGCAACGAGGTCGACTCGGAGGAGCTGGCCGCCCGGCTGCACGCCGACGGATGGCAGGTCACCACCGACGGCGAGGGCGCCGACGTGGTGGTGGTGAACACCTGCGGCTTCGTCGAGAAGGCCAAGCAGGACTCGATCCAGACGCTGCTGGCCGCCGCCGACACCGGCGCGAAGGTCGTCGCCGCCGGGTGCATGGCCGAGCGGTACGGCCGTGAGCTTGCCGACAGCCTCCCCGAGGCGCAGGCCGTGCTCAGCTTCGACGACTACCCGGACATCGCCGCCCGCCTCGACTCGGTGCTCGCCGGTGAGGCGATCGGCGCGCACACCCCCCGCGACCGGCGGGAACTGCTGCCGCTGACCCCGGTGAAGCGCCGCGACGCGGAGGTGTCGCTGCCCGGGCACGGCACCCCGGCCCGGGTCGCGCCGGAGACCGACGCGCACACCCCGGCCCACCTGCGGCAGGTGTTGCGGCACCGGCTCGACACCGGCCCGGTGGCCTCGCTGAAGCTCGCCAGCGGCTGCGACCGGCGCTGCGCGTTCTGCGCCATCCCGGCGTTCCGCGGGGCGTTCGTCTCGCGTACCCCGGACGAGCTGCTCGCCGAGGCCGAGTGGCTGGCCAAGACCGGCGTCCGCGAGCTGGTGCTGGTCAGCGAGAACTCCACCTCGTACGGCAAGGACCTGGGCGACCCGCGCGCGCTGGAGAAGCTGCTGCCGCAGCTCGCCGCGATCGACGGCATCGTGCGGGTCCGCGCCAGCTACCTCCAGCCCGCCGAGACCCGGCCCGGCCTGGTCGAGGTGATCGCCACCACGCCCGGCGTGGCCGCGTACTTCGACCTGTCGTTCCAGCACTCCAGCGAGCCGGTGCTGCGCCGGATGCGGCGCTTCGGCTCCACCGACCGGTTCCTGGAGCTGCTCGCCTCCGCCCGCGCGCTGGCGCCGGACGCGGGCGCGCGCAGCAACTTCATCGTCGGCTTCCCCGGCGAGACGAAGCAGGACGTGGCCGAGCTGGTCCGGTTCCTGACCGAGGCGCGGCTGGACGCGATCGGCATGTTCGACTACAGCGACGAGGACGGCACCGAGGCCGCCGGACTGGCCGGCAAGGTCTCCGCCGCCACGATCAAGCGGCGGTACGACAAGCTCAGCGCGCTGGCCGACGAACTCTGCTCGCAGCGCGCCGAGGAGCGCCTCGGCGCGACGGTGGAGGTGCTTGTGGACTCGGTCGCCGACGGCGTGGTGGAGGGGCGGGCCGCCCACCAGGCGCCCGAGGTCGACGGCTCGACCACGCTCGTCGCGCCGGTCGGCGGCGGCGTCGACCTGGCCGCGTTGCGCCCCGGTGACCTGGTCCGGGCCACCGTCACCGCCACCGAGGGCGTGGACCTGGTCGCCGTACCGGATGAGATGATCTCGGCGGCGCCCGGCGCGGTACGGTGACGGCGGGCCCGGACGAAGCGGGGAAGCCACGTGGGGCGATGCGGGACATGACGGGCGCGGAGTCGACGGCGGCCGCCCCCGTACCGCTGCTCAACGCGGCGAATGTGCTGACCGGCGCGCGCCTGGTGCTGGTGCCCGTCTTCGCGGCCACCGTGGTCGCGTCCGCGATGACCCACGCGGGCTGGCGGATGGCCGCCTGCCTGATCTTCGTGGTGGCGTCGGCGACCGACCTGGTCGACGGCTGGATCGCCCGCCGGTTCGAGCTGGTCACCTCGCTGGGCAAGGTCGCCGACCCGATCGCCGACAAGGCGCTCACCGGCGCCGCGCTGGTGCTGCTCTCCGTCTACGACCGGCTGCCCTGGTGGGTGACTGTGGTGATCCTCGCCCGTGAGCTGGGCATCACCGCGCTGCGCTTCTGGGTGATCCGGCACGGCGTGATCGCGGCCAGCCGGGGCGGCAAGGTCAAGACGGCGCTGCAGATCCTGGCGATCACCTGGTACCTCTGGCCGATGCCGGAGGCGCTCGCCGCGATCGGCCCGTGGATCATGGGCGCGGCGGTGGTGGTCACCGTGGTCACCGGGTTCGACTACATCGCCCAGGCGTTGCGGCTGCGGCGTCCGGCCCGTTGACCCGGGCAGCCGGCTCGTCGCTCCGGGCGGCCGAAGAGTAAGCCGCCCTGGCGCGGGAAGAGAGGGCGGGCATGGACACCGACGAGAGACACCAGCGGCCCGCCGGCAACCCGGCGGCCTCCGTCGTGCACCGCCTGCACGAGTGCGGCCAGACGCTGGCCACCGTCGAGTCGCTGACCGGCGGGCTGCTCGCCGCGGCGGTCGTGGAGATCGCCGGGGTCAGCTCGATCTACCGGGGCGGCATGGTGGTCTACGCCACCGAACTCAAGGCGACGCTCGCCGGCGTACCGGAGGACCTGCTGGCCGAGCGTGGCCCGGTCGATCCCGACGTGGCCGCCGCCCTGGCCGAGGGCGGACGGCAGCGGTGCGGCGCGGACTGGGGCCTGGCCACCACCGGCGTCGCCGGGCCGGAGCCGCAGGACGGCAAGCCGGTCGGCCTGGTCTACGTGGCGGTCGCCGGGCCGGACGGCACGCAGGTGCGCCGGCTCGACCTCGACGGCGGCCGCGACCACATCCGCTCGGCCGTGGTGATCGAGGCGCTGCGGCTGCTCGCCGACCGCATCCAGCTCCCCGAGGACGCCGACGCCGCCGAGGCGGCGGGGGTCGGCCCCCGATGAGCCGGCCCGGCGCCGACACGCCCGGCCGCGGGCCCGCCGGCCGGCCGATCCGCACGGATTTTCAGAGGCGGGGTGGGATGTCGTCGTGGCAACCAACGGGTACGGTTGCGGGAAGGCTCCGACGGTCGCCGTCGGCGCCGGAGCGGTCTCCGCGTCCGGCGCCCGGCGCGGCTCGGCCGGGCATGGTGGTCCCGTCCAGGGGGAGGTGCGATGGTCCTGCTACGCCGGGTGATCGGTGACGCGCTGCGGACACGCAGGCAGGGGCAGCACCGCACCCTCCGCGAGGTGTCGTCCGCCGCCAACGTCAGCCTGGGCTACCTCTCCGAGATCGAGCGCGGCCAGAAGGAACCGTCGAGCGAGCTGCTGGCCGCCATCTGCGACGCGCTCGGCGCCCGCCTGTCGGAACTGCTGCGCGAGGTGAGCGACACCGTCGCCCTCGCCGAGCAGATGCCCGGCGTGCTGGTCCCGGTGGCCGACGAGCCGGCCCCGGTGGCCACGGCCGCCGTGCGTAAGGCGACCAACCGCGGTGTCCGGCAGGTCACCACCGACGGCGCGGTCGCCGTCCAGGTCCGGCAGGACTCGCCGCTCAAGGCCACGCTGCGCAGCACCCGGGTACGCCCCGCGGAGCGGGACGTGGTCTGCGCCGCCTGACCCCGGCTGTCGCGTCGTGGGCGGTGCTGGCGTCCGCGTCGTACTGTTGATCAGGAGCGTACGGGTGCCGGAGTGGCGTCCGGCTGGAACGATGTAGGCGCGACGCTACTGAGGGGACGAGGCGGAGATGGCTAACCCGTTCGTCAAGGGTTGGAAATACCTGATGGCGCTCTTCGGCGCGAAGATCGACGAGCACGCCGATCCGAAGGTGCAGATCCAGCAGGCCGTCGAGGAGGCGCAGCGCCAGCACCAGGCGCTGGTGCAGCAGGCGGCCGCGGTGATCGGCAACCAGCGCCAGCTGGAGATGAAGCTGTCCCGGCAGATGACCGAGGTGGAACAGCTCCAGGGCAACGCGCGGCAGGCGCTCGCAGTGGCCGACCAGGCCCGGGGCCGGGGCGACGAGGCCGAGGCCGGGCGCTACGAGCAGACCGCCCAGATGCTGGCCACCCAGCTGGTCTCCGCCGAGCAGGCCCTGGAGGACCTCAAGACGCTGCACGACCAGGCGCTCGGCGCGGCCGCCCAGGCCCGCAGGGCGGTCGAGAACAACTCGATGATCCTCCAGCAGAAGCTGGCCGAGCGCACCAAGCTGCTCAGCCAGCTGGAGCAGGCCAAGATGCAGGAGAGCGTGGCCCGCTCGCTGGAGTCGATGTCGTCGCTCACCGCACCCGCCAACACCCCGTCGCTCGACGAGGTCCGCGACCGGATCGAACGCCGCTACGCCACCGCCATGGGCCGCGCCGAGCTGGCCGGCAACTCGGTCGAGGGCCGGATGCTGGAGATCCAGAAGGCCACGCTCGACTCGGCCGGATCGGCGAGACTGGAACAGATCCGGTCGAGCATGGCCGGCGAGCAGCTCGGTGGCCGGCAGGAGACCCCCGCCGTCGGGCAGCCGGCCGACCCGGCCGCCGCGGCCCGGCTCGACGAGATCCGGGCCAGCATGAGCCGGGAACGCGGCACCGGGGAGAGCACGACCGGCTGACGGAGGGGCGGACACCATGGCGGACGAACGGGCCCGACACTTCCGCAGGTTGCGCAGGCTGCGCAACTCGGCGCGACGGTGGAGCGTGCTGGCCGGCGGGCTCGGCGGCGCCGCGGCGGTGCTCACCCCGTACGCCGGACTGGGCCTGCCGGACGCGGCCTGGGCCGGCGCCGCGGGCAGCGCCATCGCGATCGCCGCCTGGCGCTGGGCCGACCACCGGGCGCTCGCAGCAGTGCCGGCGCCGCCCGCCCTCGACCCGGCGGAGGCCGCCGCCCGCTCCCGCGCCCGGCTGGTCGCCGCCGTCGAGCGGCTGCCCGTCGGGCCGGGTGTCCTGGCCGAGGTACGCCGGGTCCGCTCCCGCATGGCGCTGCGCGGCACCGCCGCGGCCGAGCCGTGGGCACGGCTGGACCGGGCCGCGCTCACCCTGGCCGGGCTCGCCGGACGGCTGACCGGTCTGGCCGAGCCGGCGGTCCGGGAGGCGGCCGAGGCCGATCGTTCGCTGCGTGAGCTGGCGAACCGGGTCGCGGGCGTGGAACGCGCGGCGAAGCTGACCCCGCAGAGCACGCTGGACGAGGTGCACGCCACGCTGGTGGCCCAGTTGGAGGACGGGGTGGCCGCGTACGAGCGGCTGGTGGTGGCCGCCGCCGGCTACGTAGCCGAGGACGCCCGTCCCGACACCGCGCACCCGGCCGCCGCGCGGCTGACCGAGGCCACCGACCTGCTGCACGGGGTGGCCTCCGCCCTGGCCGAACTCCGCACCCCCCTCCGAGCCCCCCAGCCCGGCCGCTGACCGCCCCCGCCGCACGCCGATCGTCCGCGCGCTGATCGTCCCGCGCGCTGATCGTCCCGCGCGTTGATCAAGGAGTTTGTGTCCTGAGGCGGGCCGAATCCGTACACCAACTCCTTGATCACCGGCGCGGACAGGGGGCGGGCGGAGGGCGTCGGGCCGCCCGGGCGGGCAACTCGCGGTCAGGCACCCCCACACCCGCCCATCGCCCCGCCAGCGCCGGTGATCATGAGGTTGGCGGTGTTGTTGATCTCGGAAACTGCCGTCAACTTCATGATCGACCCTGAGAGGGAGGGCTAGGTGGGGGTGGTTATGGGGGTTGGTGGGGTCCAGGGGGACGTGCCAACCACGTTCGTCGTGCGTACTCGGTAGTAGTACGTGGTGGAGCGGGCCAGGCCGGTGTTGGTGAAGCCGCGGCCGGTGACGCGGAACGTGGCCGGCTCCCTGGTGAACGCGGCGTCGGTGGCGCGCTGCACGATGAAGCCGGCGCCCGGTCCGGCCGGAGTCTCGGCCGACCAGCTCAGCGTCACGGTGGCGGTGTCCGGTCCCGGCGCGCTCGCGATGACGCTCACCGCCGTGGGCGTCGTCGGCCGGGCCGGGGTGGTCACCCGGGCCACTGTCGACCAGGGGGACGCCGCGCCGAGGTACGTCGTGCGTACCCGGTAGTAGTACGTGGTGTCCGGCGCGACGGCCGGGTCCACGTGGTTCTCGCCCACGGCGATGGCGGTGGTCCCCGGGCCGCTGCTGAACGTCGGGTTGGTGGCGCGCTGCACGTCCACACCGGTGGCGAAGGAGTGGTTCGCCCAGCGCAGCGCCACCCGCAGCGGCGCGGTCGGCGGCACCGCCGCGGTGAGCCGGGCCGGCGCGGCCAGACGCACCGCCGCCGGTACGGCATTCGACCAGGACGAGCAGCTCACCGCGTTCTCGGCGCGGATCCGGTAGTGGTAGGTGACGCCGGGGGTGACTGTCGCGTCGGTGTAGCGGGTCGCGGTGGCGGCCACGGTGATCTCGGTCAGCCCGGCGGTGAAGGCGCTGTCGGTGGCGCGTTGCAGCAGGTGGCTGGTGGGCACCGGGCGACTGCCGTTGCCGGTCCAGGTCAGCGCGATGGCGGGCCGCGCGGTGGCGCTGCCGGGCGCCGGGGTGGCGGTCAGCCCGGTGGGCGCCTTGGGTGCC
>NZ_JAGPXV010000325.1:0-6603 GCF_018070405.1 Micromonospora sp. D75 | reverse complement strand
CGGAACGGGGGGGTGTGACGTTGTGGGGCGGGCGGGCCGGCCGAGGATGAGCCCGGACGCCGACGACGAGCAGGTGACCGGGTGGGCCCGGAGCGCCGCCCGTGGTGACCGGCTGGCCGCTGCCGCGTTCGTCCGTGCCCTCCAGGCGCCGGTGTGGCGGTTCCTCGCCCACCTGGCCGGGCCGGCCGAGGCCGACGACCTGGCCCAGGAGACGTTCCTGCGCGCGCTGCGCAGCCTGCCCGGCTTCGCGGGCCGGTCGTCGGCGCGTACCTGGGTCTTCACCATCGCCCGCCGGGTCGCGGTGGACCACGTGCGGGCGGCGACCGCGCGGCCCCGGACGGCCGCGCTGGCGGACTGGCAGGCCGCCGCCGAGGCGGCCGGGGCGGTGACCCGCGGCGGGGACGACGGGGTGGTGTTGCGCGGGCTCATCGCGGCGCTCGCCCCGGACCGCCGGGAGGCGTTCGTGGCCACCCAGGTGCTGGGCCTGTCCTACGCCGAGGCCGCCGAGGTGTGCGGCTGCCCGGTCGGCACGATCCGGTCACGGGTCGCCCGCGCCCGGGAGGACCTGGCCGCCGCCTGGTCCGGCGACGTCCGTGACCGCCGGGCCCGCTGACACCCGCGGGCCCCGGCCGTCCGGCGGTTCAGGCCGCGCGCCGGTTGCGGGCCTGTGCGGGGTACGGGCCCGGCTGCACCAGCCGCAGCGGCGCCGGCGCGGCCGGTTCCTCGGTGCGCAGCGCCCACCGCGATCCGCTCGACCGGCCCCGCCCGGGCGGCGTGTCGCCGGGGCGCCAGCCCGGCCGGGACAGCACCAGCATCACGGCCCAGCCGACCAGCAGGAAGCCGTGGCTGACCAGCCGGGTCATCGCGACCTGACCGGTGATCAGGTCGTTCACCGACAGCAGCACCAGCGTGGCGACGAACGCGCTGAGCATCGGCAGCAGGCCGGACGGCGTGGTCCGGCGTGCCGCCACGTAGAGGAACCCGGCGCCGACTGCTACGTTCCACGCCGCCGACTCGTGCCACAGGTGCTGGCCGGAGGTGTGGGCGTGCGCGACCCCCGCCTCCCGGCCGCTCTGGGCCAGGCCGAGTACGAGCTGCACCGCGCCGAGCAGCCCGAGCGCCCCGCGCAGTCCGAGCGCGATCCGCTGGCGGCGGCTCGGCCGGGGCGGCGGCGCGGCGGCGAGCACCGCGTCGACCAGGTCGGGTACGCGCGGGGCGAGCTGCGTACGGGCCCGCCGGGTGACCGCCGCGGCCGAGTCGAACCAGCCCCGGCAGCCGGCGCAGCCGGTCAGGTGCGCCTCGGCCGCCTCGATCTCCGAGCTGGACGCCTCACCGTCCAGCTGTGCCGACAGGATTTCCCGCCACTGCTCACACGCCATACAAGGATAGTCGTCCGGACCGGCGCGCTGGTTCCCGGCGGGGTGCCGGTCACGCCGCCGCGGCCGCTGACCGTTCCGCCCACGCGTGCAGCGCGTCCCGGTCGCCCGCCGAGTCCAGGTTCAGCGCAGCCTCGATCAGTGCCAGATGGGTGAACGCTTGCGGGAAGTTGCCCAGCGCCGTGCCGTCGGGCGCGCGTTCCTCCGGATGCAGGCCGAGCGGCCCGGCCCGGCCGGCCAGCCGGTCGAAGATGTCCCGCGCCTCGCCGTGCCGGCCGGCCAGTACCAGCGCCGAGACCAGCTCGAAGGAGCAGAGCAGGAACGCCCCCTCGGTGCCGGGCAGCCCGTCGTCGGCCCGGTAGCGCCGGATCAGGTCGGGTGCGACGGCGAGGTCGGCGCGGATCCGTTCGACGGTGGCGACCACCCGGGCGTCGTCGCCGGGCAGGAACCCGACGAGCGGCATCCGCAGCAGCGAGGCGTCCGGCTCGGTCCCGCCGTACGCCATGACGAAACTGCCGGCGCGCTCGTCGTACCCGCGGTCGAGCACCTCGGCGTGCAGCGCGTCACGTTCCCGGCGCCACCGGTCCACCGGCGCGGCGCCGTCGCCGAGCAGCCCGGCGAGGCGGATGCCCCGGTCCAGGCAGACCCAGGTCATCACCTTCGAGTAGACGTAGTGCCGGCACGGGCCGCGGATCTCCCACACCCCGTGGTCCGGTTCCCGCCAGCGCTCCGCCATGGTCTCGACGTGCCGCCGCAGCAGCGCCCACTGCGGGCCGGTCAGCTCGCCGGTGAGCAGCTGGTAGGCAAGCGCCGCGTCGAGGATGTGCCCGTACGTGTCGAACTGGATCTGGTTCGCCGCCTCGTTGCCGACCCGCACCGGCGCCGAGCCGGCGTAGCCGGACAGGTGCGGCAGCTCACGCTCCTCGGTGGCGTGGCCGTGGATGCCGACGAGCGGCGCGAGCGGATGCTGCCGCGCGCAGATGCCGAGCAGGAACCGCAGATAGCGGCGGCCCTCCTCGGCGTGGCCCAGGCGGAACAGCGCGAGCAGCAGCAGCGCCGCGTCCCGGTGCCAGGTGAAGCGGTAGTCCCAGTTGCGGACCCCGCCGATCTCCTCGGGCAGCGATGTGGTCGGGGCGGCCAGCAGCGCGCCGGTCTCGTCGTAGGACAGGCCGCGCAGCACCAGGGCGCTGTGCCGGACCGCGCCGGCCGCGAAGCCCGTGTAGTCGCCGCGCGCCGACCACGCCCGCCAGCTGTCGGCGGTCCGCTCGGTCAGCTCCTCGGCGTCGGCGAGGGCGGGCACCGGGTCGGCGTACCCGAGAAGCAGCGTCGCGTCCTGCCCGGCGCGCAGCTCCGCCTCGGCGACGAGCGTGCCGTCCTCGACGGTGACCGGCAGGTCGGTGCGCAGCCGCAGCGGCGTGCCGTCGGCGTGCCAGCCGTTACCGTCGCGCCGCCAGCGCACCGGGCGTGCCCCGTACCCGGGCCGGGGCGTCAGCTCGGCGCGGACCCGCAGCACACCGTCGGTGATTCGCAGCCGGCGCACCAGCGCCCGCTCGGCGTGGATCGGCCGGTCGGCGGCGCCGGGCCGGACCGCGAGCAGGTCCTCGCCGGCCGCCGCGCCGGACGGGGCGGCCCAGTCGTTCTCCAGCACCAGCGTGTCCGGCCGGTAGCGGCGCCGCGGCGCCGGGCAGCCGGCGACGGTGAGCGTGAACCGGCCGCCGGTGTCCCGGTCGAGCAGCCGGGCCGCGACCGCGTCGCCCGCCGCGTCCGGTACGCAGAACCACTCGACCGCCCCGTCCGGTGCGACGAGCGCCGTGGTGTGCGTGTCGGACAGGAACGCGTACGCGTCGATCGGCGGGAACGACAGCGGCGGCTCGGACACGGCGGTGACTACCCGGCGCGGGCACGGGTAAGCGGGCCGGGGAGGGGCCGCTGTGACACGCGAGTTCGTGAACTGGTCCGGCAGTCTCCGCTTTACACCGGCGGACCGGGCCGAGCCGGCCGACGAGGCCGAGGTGTGCGACCTGGTGCGCCGTGCCCGGGCCACGCGCGCGACCGTCCGGCCGGTCGGCTCGGGGCACTCGTCCAGCCCGCTGGTGCGTACCGACGGGATCCTGCTGAGCCTGGACCGGATGGCCGGGGTGATCTCCGACGACGGGCGGGTCGCGACCGCGTGGGCCGGCACGAAGCTGCGGGCGCTGGGCGAAGGGCTCTACGACGCCGGGCTGGCCATGGACAACCTGGGCGACGTCGACTACCAGTCGATCGCTGGGGCGACCGCCACCGGCACCCACGGCACCGGCATCGGATTTGGGAACCTGAGCACCCAGGTCACCGGCGTGCGCCTGGTCACCGGCACCGGCGACGTGCTGGACGTCGACGCGCGGCGCAACCCGGAGCTGCTGCCGGCGGTGCGCCTCTCCCTCGGCGCGCTCGGCGTGGTCACCCAGGTCACGCTCGACGTGCAGCCGACCTACCAACTGCACCGCCGCTCCTGGTGCGCGCACCTGGACTGGACCCTGGACCACCTCGCCGTGCTGCAGCACACCAACCGCAACATGGACTTCTACTGGTACCCGCGCAGCGACCAGACGCAGATCCGGGTGATCAACCGCACCGACACGGACGCCGCGCCGGACCGGGCACAGCCCCGGCTGCCGGACGGCGAGCCGCGGCAGAGCCAGGTCGGGCCCACCCACCGCACCATTCCCCGGCACCGGGAGCTGCGCTTCGAGGAGATCGAGTACATGCTGCCGTCGGAGGCGTTCCCGGCCTGCTTCGCCGAGGTGCGCCGCCGGGTGCGCGACCGGCACCGCCGGGTGGCCGCCTGGCGGGTCCTGGTCCGCACCATCGCCGCCGACGACATCTGGCTCAGCAACGCCTACGGCCGCCCCACCACCACGATCGCCTGCCTGCAGAACACCTCGCTGCCGTACGACGAGTACTTCCGGGACATGGAGGCGGTGTTCCGGCACTACGGCGGACGCCCGCACTGGGGCAAGAAGCACTGGCTCGGCGCGCGGGAGCTGCGTCCCCTCTATCCCCGCTGGGACGACTTCCAGGCGGTGCGCCGCCGGCTCGACCCGGACGGGGTGTTCCTCACCCCGGACCTGGCCCGGCTGCTGGAGGAGTCGTGAGCGCGCCGGTCGGCGCCCGGGTCTGGGTGGTGCCGGGCGGGCACGTGCCGTTCCCCGCGCACGGCCCGGAACCGGCGTTCACCGCCTTCGACCAGCTCTGCGTGCTCAACGCCGCCGACGAGGACGCCGAGCTGGAGCTGGACTTCTACTACCAGGACGTCGAACCGGTCGGACCG
This sequence comes from Micromonospora sp. D75, assembly GCF_018070405.1. Lineage (NCBI taxonomy): Bacteria > Bacillati > Actinomycetota > Actinomycetes > Micromonosporales > Micromonosporaceae > Micromonospora > Micromonospora sp. D75. Next base: position 1,917 of record NZ_JAGPXV010000325.1, on the reverse strand, counting down.
TACCGGCTACTGGTCGGCGCCCGCCGGATCCGGCACGTACGGGTGAACGACCTGATCGACCCGGAGGCGGTGCGACTGGACCGCCCGTACGGCTGCGTGCTGCGTTCCCCGGTCCCGGTGGTGGTGCAGTTCCTGCGCCAGGACACCCGGCTGCCCGGCGTGGTGGCGCTGACCGGCACGATGGCGTACCCCGGGTGAGGTTCGGGCGGGCGACCGCGGGTACCCGGCCGCATGCGGGATGCCGTCGACCGGGTACGCGACGCCGGGCGGTCCAGCCGCCGGCGACTGGGCACGTACTTCATCGTGGCGGTCCAGGCCGGCCTCGCGGCCACGCTGGCCTGGACGGTGGCCCGCGAGGTGCTCGGCAACCCCGACCCGACGTTCGCGCCGGCCGCGGCGGTCAGCGTCATCGCCGCCTCGCTCGGCAACCGCACCCGGCGGACCGTGGAGCTGGTGGTCGGGGTGGTCCTCGGCATCGTCGTCGGTGACCTGCTGGTGCATCTGTTCGGCACCGGGCCGTGGCAGACCGGCGTGATCGTGTTCCTGGCGGTCTCCGCGGCGGTGCTCGTACGCGGTACCGGCGCGCTCGTCACCCAGGCCGGCGGTACGGCGGTGCTGGTCGCCACGCTGACCCCGGTGTCGCCCGACCTGGAGCTGCCCCGGACCCTCAACGCGCTCGTCGGCGGCGCCGTCGGCCTGCTCGTGGTGCTGGTGATCGCGCCGCTGAACCCGCTGCGCGCGGTCCGCCGCGTGGCAGACCCGGCGCTCGACACGTTCGCCAGTCAGATGACCGCGTCGGCGGAGGCGCTTGCACACGCCGACGTGCGCGCGGCCGACGAGGTGCTGGCCCGGATGCGCGCCGCCGAGACGGAACTGGACCGGATCGACGAGATGGTCGGCGCCGCCGACGAGGTGGTCCGGTTCTCCCCGGTGCGCTGGCGGCGACGACGCGCCCTGGCCGCGTATCGGCACGGCGCCGAGCACCTGGACCGGGCGTTCCGCAACAGCCGGGGCATGGTGCGCCGCATCGGCACCGCGTTACGGGACCGGGAGCCGGTGCCGCCGCACCTGCCCGCCGCGCTGGAGCACTTCAGCGAGGCGATCCGGCTGCTGCACCGGGCGTTCCTGGCCGCCGAGGAGCCGGCCGCCGCCCGGGAGCGGGTGCTGCGCGCGGTCCGCGACGCGGGCGAGGCGTGCCGGCAGGAGATCGGCTTCTCCGGCACCATCGTGGTCTCGCAGTTGCGGACCGTCGCCAACGACCTGCTGCGTGCCACAGGCGTGCCGGCGGACGAGGCCCGCCGTCAGGTCCGCCGCGCGGCAGCGGCCCGCTGAGAGGGCCGCTCACGCCTCGGTCAGCAGGGTCTTCTGCACCTTGCCCATCGCGTTGCGGGGCAGCGCGCCGACCAGCCGTACCTGCCGGGGGCGCTTGTGCGCGGACAGGTGCCGCGCCACGAAGTCGATCAGCTCGGCCTCGGCCACGCCGTCGCCGACCACGTACGCGGTCACCTGCTGCCCCAGGTCGGGGTGGGGCGTGCCGACCACCGCCGCCTCCCGCACACCCGGGTGGGCCAGCAGCGCGTCCTCCACCTCGCCGGCCCCGATCCGGTACCCGCCGCTTTTGATCAGGTCGGTGGCGGCCCGGCCGACGATGCGGTGGACGCCGTCCGGGTCGACCGTGGCGACGTCGCCGGTGCGGAACCAGCCGTCGGCGGTGCGGGTGGCCGCGTCGGCGTCCGGCCGGTTCAGGTAACCGTCGAACAGCGTGCCGCCGCGTACCTGCAGCTCACCCATGGCCGCGCCGTCCGCCGGCAGCGGGTCGCCGTGCTCGTCCCGCACCCGCGTGTGCACGCCGGGCAGCGGCACACCCACGGTGCCGGGCCGCCGGGGAACGTCCGCGCGGGCGCTCACCGTCACGAG
>NZ_JAGPXV010000324.1:0-6618 GCF_018070405.1 Micromonospora sp. D75 | reverse complement strand
CATCACGGGTGCACCGGGCGCGGCCGGTCGAGTGAACGGGACGCCTCAGGGACGCTCGACGTGCGCGCCGAGGTCGGCCAGCTTGGCCTCGAAGTCCTCGTAGCCGCGGTTGATCAGGTCCACGCCGTACACCCGGGAGGTGCCCTCGGCGGCGAGCGCCGCGATGAGGTGGCTGAACCCGGCCCGCAGGTCCGGGATGACCAGGTCGGCGGCGTGCAGCTTGCTCGGCCCGGCGATCACCGCGGAGTGCTTGAAGTTGCGCCGGCCGAAGCGGCACGGGGTGCCGCCGAGGCAGTCCCGGTAGACCTGGATGTTGGCGCCCATCGTGTTCAGCGCCTCGGTGTAGCCGAGCCGCTGCTCGTAGACCGTCTCGTGGACGATCGACAGGCCGCGGGCCTGGGTGAGCGCGACCACCAGCGGCTGCTGCCAGTCGGTCATGAAACCCGGGTGTACGTCGGTCTCCAGCGCCACCGCGTTCAGCTCGCCGCCCGGGTGCCAGAAGCGGATGCCGCCCTCCTGGCCGGGGCTGCCGCCGCGCGGCGGGCGCAGGTCGGTGACCTCGTACTCGCCGCCGACCGAGCGGAAGATGTTCAGGAAGGTCATCATGTCGGCCTGCTGGGCGCCCAGCACCTCGACGTGACCGCGGGTCGCCAGCGCCGCCGCCGCCCAGCTGGCCGCCTCGATCCGGTCCGGGATCGGCCGGTGGGTGTAGCCGTGCAGCTTCTTGACGCCCTGGATCTCGATCACCCGGTCGGTGTGCACCTTGATGATCGCGCCCATCTTCTGCAGCACGCAGATGAGGTCGATGATCTCCGGCTCGACCGCCGCGTTGCGCAGCTCGGTGACGCCCTCGGCCATCACCGCGGTGAGCAGCACCTGCTCGGTGGCGCCCACGCTCGGGTACGGCAGCGCGAACTTCGTGCCGTGCAGCCCGTTGGGCGCGGACAGGTGCAGGCCCTCCGGCGTCTTGTCGACGGTGGCGCCGAACTCGCGCAGCGCCTGGAGGTGGAAGTCGATCGGGCGCGGGCCGATGTGGCAGCCGCCCAGGTCGGGGATGAAGGCGTGGCCGAGCCGGTGCAGCAGCGGGCCGCAGAACAGGATCGGGATCCGGCTGGAACCGGCGTGCACGTTGATCTGGTCGGTGCTGGCGCTCTCGACGTTCGAGGGGTCGAAGACCAGCTCGCCCTCCTCGTCGCCGTCGCTGACCTTGACGCCGTGCAGGCCGAGCAGACCGCGGACCACCTCGACGTCACGGATACGCGGCACGTCGAACAGCCGGCTGGGTGTGTCGCCGAGCAGGGCGGCGACCATCGCCTTGGACACCAGGTTCTTCGCGCCGCGGACGCGGATCCGCCCTTCCAGCGGAGTGCCTCCGTGTACGACCAGGACGTCGTCGGTCAACGCAACCTCCAGCGCGTTGGGTGCTGCCGTGTCTAGTGATGGGTGCACGAAGTTCATCGCTACCCGGAACGCGGTCATGGGAAAACGGGCCGCGTGTGTCGTCGCCCCGGCAGCATAGCCCTCCGTGACGAAAATGGAATCGGTCACATCACCAGCGAGGGCACGAACCGGGGTGTCCGGTGCGTTTACGTGCCAGTGGGGTGACCGAGGGTGATCACGCTCCCGGAAGCGCGAGCATCTGGTCCAGCGCCGACCGGGCGTGTCGGGCGGTCTCCGGATCGACGGTGATCTGGTTCACCACGCGGCCGGCGACCAGCTCCTCCAGCGCCCACACCAGGTGCGGCAGGTCGATCCGGTTCATCGTCGAGCAGTAGCAGACCGCCCGGTCGAGGAACATGATCTGCTTGTCCGGGTGGGCCAGCGCGAGCCGGCGTACCAGGTTCAGCTCCGTGCCCACCGCCCACGCCGAGCCGGCCGGGGCCGCCTCGATCGTCCTGATGATGAACTCGGTCGAGCCGACCAGGTCGGCGGCGTTCACCACCTCGTGCCGGCACTCCGGGTGCACCAGCACGTTCACGCCCGGCACCCGCTCGCGTACGTCGTTGACGCTGTCGAGCGTGAACCGGCCGTGCACCGAGCAGTGGCCGCGCCACAGGATCATCTTCGCGTCCCGCAGCTGCTCGGCGGTCAGCCCGCCGCCCGGCTTGTGCGGGTCGTAGAGCACGCAGTCGTCGAGCGATAAGCCCATCTCCAGCACCGCGGTGTTGCGGCCCAGGTGCTGGTCGGGCAGGAACAGCACCTTGCGGCCCTGCTCGAACGCCCAGTCCAGCGCGCGCTTGGCGTTCGACGAGGTGCAGACCACGCCGCCGTTGCGGCCGACGAAGCCCTTGATGTCGGCCGAGGAGTTCATGTACGTCACCGGGACGGTCTCCGCCGCGATGCCCAGGTCGGTGAGCGTGTCCCAGGCGGCCTCGACCTGCGACAGCACCGCCATGTCGGCCATCGAGCAGCCGGCCGCCAGGTCGGGCAGGATCACCTTCTGCGCGTCCGAGGTGAGGATGTCCGCGCTCTCGGCCATGAAGTGCACGCCGCAGAAGACGATGTACTCCGCATCAGGGCGCGCCGCCGCCTCCCGGGCCAGCTTGAACGAGTCGCCCGTCACGTCGGCGAACTGGATCACCTCGTCGCGCTGGTAGTGGTGCCCCAGCACGAACACCTTCGTGCCGAGCGCGGCCTTCGCGGCGGCGGCGCGGGCCACCAGGTCGGGGTCGCTCGGCGCGGGAAGATCACCCGGACACTCCACGCCACGTTCGGTGGCGGGGTCGCTGCCGCGGCCGAGGAGCAGCAGCGCCGTGGCGGTGTTGGACGGCTCAACCCAGGTCGAAGTCACGCCCCCATGGTCCCACAGCGCGACCACCGCGCAGCCGTCCCCGATGTGGCCTGCCACACTGCTGCGCATGCGCGTGCTGCTCTGCCCGGACAAGTTCGCCGGCACGTTGTCCGCCCCCGAGGTGGCCGCCGCGGTGGCCGAGGGCTGGCGGGACGTCGCCCCCGGCGACGAACTGCTGGTCCGGCCGCTGGCCGACGGCGGACCGGGGTTCGTCGAGGTGCTCGCCGACGCGCTCGGCGGACGTCGGCTGCCGGTGCCCACGGTCGACCCGCTGGGCCGCCCGGCCACCGGTGAGATCCTGCTCACCGACGACGGCACGGCGTACCTGGAGAGCGCCCAGGCGTGCGGCCTGCACCTGCTCTCCGACGCCGAACGGGACCCGAAGGCCACCACCTCGTACGGGCTGGGGCTGCTGGTCACCGCCGCGGTCGAGGCGGGCGCGCGCACCGTGGTGGTGGGGCTGGGCGGCTCGGCCACCAACGACGGCGGCGCCGGGATGCTCGTACCGCTGGGTGTCACGCCGCTCGACGACGCCGGCCGGGCGCTGCCGTACGGCGGCGCGGCGCTCACCGCGGTGGCCGCGCTCGACGGCGAGCCGCGGCTGCGCGGCGCGACGCTCGTCGCCGCCACCGACGTGGACAACCCGCTGCTCGGGCTGCACGGCGCGAGCAGCGTCTTCGGCCCGCAGAAGGGCGCCGACCGGGCCGACGTGCTGCTGCTCGACGCCGCGCTGACCCGCTGGGCGGACGTGCTTACCGAGCGGCTGCCGGGCTGCCCGCCCGGGCTGGGCGCGCTGCCCGGCGGCGGCGCCGCGGGCGGCCTCGGCGCGGCCGTGCTGGCGCTGGGCGGCCGGTGCGAATCGGGCATCGGGCTGGTCACCCGCGCGGTGACGCGGGACGCCGCGCTCGACGCCGCCGCCCTGGTGATCACCGGCGAGGGCTCGTTCGACCACCAGTCGCTGCGCGGCAAGGTGGTCGCCGGCGTGGCCGGCGCCGCCCGGGACCGGGGCGTGCCCTGCGTGGTGCTGGCGGGACGGGTGAGCACCGGGCGGCGGGAGGCCGCGGCGGCCGGCGTGACCGACGCGTACAGCCTGGTCGACCACTTCGGCGGCGAGGAGCGCGGGGGAGTGGACGCGGCGATGACCCGCCCGGCCGAGGGGCTGCGCGCGCTCGGCGCGCGGCTGGCCGGGCAGTGGAGCCGCTGACCGGTTCCGCTGGTCACGCCGCCGGGTGGTGACGCCGACGGCGGCGTACGATCGAAACGGACCACACCGGGAATCACTGGCGGACGTGCGGCGTTGGCCAGGACGTCCGGACCTATACCGCGCAGGGAGACTTCCACGTGACCACGCCAGCGCAGACCGAGTCGACCGAGGCCAAGGCCCCCAGCACCGTCGTCCTCACCGACGTCGCGGCGCAGAAGGTCAAGGCCCTGATCGAGCAGGAGGGCCGCGACGACCTGCGGCTCCGGGTCGCCGTGCAGCCGGGTGGCTGCTCCGGCCTGCGGTACCAGCTGTTCTTCGACGAGCGCTCGCTCGACGGTGACATCGTCACCGACTTCGACGGCGTCGAGGTCGTCGTCGACCGGATGAGCGCCCCCTACCTGACCGGCGCGACCATCGACTTCGCCGACCGGATCGACGCCCAGGGCTTCACCATCGACAACCCCAACGCGGGCAACTCCTGCGCCTGCGGCGACTCCTTCAGCTGAGTCGACGCACCGACCGCAAGCGGCGGGCCGTCCCGGTGGGGCGGCCCGCCGCTTCGTCGTACCCCCTGGGGGTGACGTCCGGATGTGCGCTGATCGACCGGTTGGTGACCGACCGCCGTCCGTCCGGTCCGGGGGCCGGTAGGCTGACCGCGCCGTGCTCCCGACCCCGAGGGTTGACATGAAGATCGCCGTGACCGGCTCGATCGCGACCGACCACCTGATGAGCTTCCCCGGCCGCTTCGCCGACCAGCTCATCGCCGACCAGCTCGACAAGGTCTCGCTCTCCTTCCTCGTCGACGAGCTGGTCCTGCGGCGCGGCGGCACCGCCGCCAACATCGCGTTCGGCATGGCCCAGCTCGGGCTGCGCCCGGTGCTGCTCGGCGCGGTCGGCGCCGACTTCGCCGACTACCGCTCCTGGCTGGAGCGCCACGGCGTCGACTGCGACTCGGTGCACGTCAGCGAGGTGGCGCACACCGCCCGCTTCGTCTGCACCACCGACACCGACATGTGCCAGATCGCCTCCTTCTACGCCGGGGCGATGAGCGAGGCCCGCAACATCGAGCTGCACCCGGTCGCGCAGCGCCTCGGCGGCCTCGACCTGGTGCTGGTCAGCGCCAACGACCCGGCCGCGATGATCCGCCACTCCGGCGAGTGCCGGGACAGGGGCTACGCCTTCGTCGCCGACCCGTCCCAGCAGCTCGCCCGGATGGACGGCGCGGACGTGCTCGGCCTGGTCGAGGGCGCCGACTACCTGATGACCAACGAGTACGAGAAGTCGCTGCTGCAGAGCAAGGCCGGGCTGACCGACGAGCAGCTGCTCGACCGGGTCAAGGTGCGGGTCACCACGCTGGGCAAGCAGGGCGTGGAGATCGCCGGCCGGGACGTCGGCACGATCCGGGTGCCGATCGCGCGGGAGATCCAGGCGGTCGACCCGACCGGCGTCGGCGACGGCTTCCGGGCCGGTTTCTTCGCCGCGCTCGACTGGGGCGTCGGCCTGGAGCGGGCGGCCCAGGTCGGCTGCCTGCTGGCCACGCTGGTGCTGGAGAACTTCGGCGGCCAGGAGTACGAGGTCCGCCGCGACCTGTTCGTGAAGCGACTCGCCGAGTCGTACGGTGACGCGGCCGCCGAGGACGTCCGGCCGCACCTGCTGTGACCGGCGCGGCCGTCCCGTCGGGCGGGGTGGACCCGGAGGCGGTCCGCCCCGGCTCCGGCGGCCCGGTTCTGGTCGCCTTCGCCGGGCTGCCCGGCGTGGGCAAGACCACCCTGGCCGCCCGGGTCGGCGTCGCGCTGCGCGCCCCGGTCCTGCCGGTCGATCCGGTCGAGCGGGCCCTGCACCGCTACGGCCTCACCGGCGACGTGCCGGGCATGGCCGCGTACGGCGCGGTCGCCGGGCTGGCCGAGGTGCAGCTCGGCCTGGGGCTCAGCGTGGTGGTCGACGCGGTGAACCCGGTCGCCAGCGCCCGGGGCCTCTGGCACGACGTGGCCGAGCGGGCCGGCGTGCCGCTTCGGGTGATCGAGGTGCACTGCGGCGACGAGGAGGAGCACCGGCGCCGGGTCGAGGCCCGCCCGCCCGAGGACGGCACCTGGGAGCTGACGCTGCGCCGCCGCGCCGAGTACGAGCCGCTGATCGGCCCCCGCCTGGTGGTCGACACCGCCGTGGCGGCCGACCCGCTGCCCGGCATCCTCGCGTACCTGAGCTGAGCGTCGGGCGTTAAGAAGGGTCCCTTCCTCTACCCGAGGCGTTAACAAGGGGCCCTTCCTTACACCCGGACGTCGTAGGCGGGCCCGTCGTGCGCGGCGAGGAACTCGTGGCCGCGCATCCGGCACCACGCCGGGATGTCCACCGCCGCCGCCGGGTCGTCGGCCAGCACCCGCACCACGGCGCCGGCCGGCAGCCCGGGCACCAGCCGGGCGAGATTGATCACCGGCAGGGGGCAGCGCTGCCCCCGGCAGTCCAGCACCTGATCCGGCTCGCTCACAGGTCGGTCACCCCCGCCTGCGCCCGCAGGTCCGCCACGATTCCGGGCAGCTCGGCCAGGAACCGCTCCACGTCCGCCTCGGTGGTCTCCCGGTGCAGCGACACCCGCACGTTGCCGTGCGACAGCACCCCCATCGCC
>NZ_JAGPXV010000323.1:0-6633 GCF_018070405.1 Micromonospora sp. D75 | reverse complement strand
GACCATCCGGCCGTCGATCCGGTACTCGCCGACGACGCGCGGCGCTGCGGCGAGGTCGACCAGGACCAGCCGGGCCTGCCCGACCACGCCGGGTGCGGGACGCCGACCGGGCACCGTGGACTCGGGGACCCTTCCGGCGCGCAGCAGCACGAGCGCGCGGTCCCCGTGCAGCAGCAGGCTGCCCTCCTGCCCGGAGAACCGGTCGGCGGCCGGATCGAGCGCCAGCCGGCCGGTCTGCCGGCGGGTCGCCGGGTCGACGACCGACAGCACGCCCCGGCCGTACGTGACGATGCGCCGGCCGTCGGTCTTGACCAGGTCCGGCTCGTCCACGCCGGCCTCGTGCACGTTCGTCCCGGAGAAGTCCGGAGTGGACGCCGGCCCGGCCGCCTTCTGGGCGCCGCTGTCGGCCCCGGCCTCCGCGCCGAACCGGAGCAGGTCGCGGCCCGGCCCGAGACCCCACGGTCCCACCGCCGCCCGAGCGGCCGCCCGGATCTGCCGTAGCGCCTCGTCGCAGGAGTCGAACGCGACGAGCCGCAACCCACCGGCCGGAACGGGCCGGCCGGTGGGCGGCGGATCGGCCGAGGGTGACGCGGTGCAGCCACCGAGGGCCAGCGCGGCGGCCATCGTCCATCCGATCGTCCGGAATCTGCGAAAGGTCATGGGCCGTCAGACGTGGCCGCAGCGAGCACGGTTCCCGGCCGAACGCGCTCAGCCGCCGGCCATCGCGCCGAGCACGATGAACGGCTCCTTGCCCTTGACGACCTCCTCGGGCAGCGGATCGTCCGGCGACTCGTTCGACAGGTCCAGCTCGCAGGCGTAGAAGCGGACGAACGGCCGGCGCTTCCCGCTGTGCCGGTCGCGGATCGTGCCGAGCAGCATCGGGTACGCGGCCTCCAGCGCGTCGAGCACCTCCCGCTGGGTGGGCGGCCCGGCCACCTCGACGCGTACCTCGCCGGTGACGTGCGCCAGGTTCTTCAGGTGCGCCGGTAACACCACCCGGATCACGGCAGCACCTGGACCTCGACCGAGAGCACGCCCGGCAGGTCACGCACGATCGGCGCCCAGGTATCGCCGCCGTCGGCCGAGTGATAGACCTGACCGCCGTTGGTGCCGAAGTAGATCCCGCAGGGGTCGAGCGTGTCGACGGCCATCGCGTCGCGCAGCACGTTGACGTAGCAGTGCGACTGCGGCAGCCCTTCGGTCAGCGGCTCCCAGTGCTCACCGCCGGTACGGCTGCGGTAGACGCGCAGCTTGCCCTCCGGCGGGTAGTGCAGCGAGTCGCTGGTGATCGGCACCACGTAGACCGTCTCCGGCTCGTGCGCGTGCACCGCGATCGGGAAGCCGAAGTCCGTCGGCAGGTCGCCGCTGATCTCCCGCCAGTTGCCGCCGGCGTCGTCGGTGCGCATGACGTCCCAGTGCTTCTGCATGAACAGCGTGTCCGGCCGGGACGGGTGCTGGGCGAGGCGGTGCACGCAGTGCCCCACCTCGGAGTCGGTGTCGGGGATCTCGCCGGAACGAAGTCCCTTGTTGATCGGCAGCCAGCTCGCGCCGCCGTCGTCGCTGCGGAACGCGCCCGCCGCCGAGATCGCGACGTAGATCCGGTCCCGGTCGGCCGCGTCGAGGATGATCGTGTGCAGGCACATCCCGCCCGCGCCGGGCTGCCAGGACGGGCCGGTCGGGTGCTGCCGCAGCGCGGTCAGCTCGGACCACTTCTGGCCGCCGTCGGTGGACAGGTAGAGCGCGGCGTCCTCACCGCCCGCGTACACGGTGTCCGGGTCGTGGCGGGACGGCTCCAGGTGCCAGATCCGCTTGAACTCCCACGGGCGCGGGGTGCCGTCGTACCAGAGGTGCTGCCCGACCTCGCCGCTGTAGGCGAAGTCGTTGCCGACTGTCGTCCAGTTCCGGCCGCCGTCGTCCGAACGCTGGATCAGCTGCCCGAACCAGCCGCCGGACTGGGACGCGTAGAGCCGGTCCGGTTCGACGGGTGAACCTGTGAGGTGGTAGATCTCCCATCCGCCGAAGTGCGGTCCGTCGACGGTCCAGTTGTCGCGCTTGCCGTCCGACGTCAGAATGAACGCGCCCTTGCGCGTGCCGACAAGTACCCGTACGCCGCTCATGTCTCGTCCTCCATCCAGGTGTCTTCCCTGCACTGACCGCGGGCCTCGCCGAAACTCATCGTCGTGGTACTCCCAGGCTTGACATTTCTCCGCCGGACGCGCGGCGGCCGGGCGCCACGCCGGTACGGCGGGAATGTCGGGGGCTGCGGCTAGCGTGCGGGCATGACCGGTCCCGGAGACGTTCCGCCCGAGCACCTCGACCGCCTGCGCCCGGTCTGCCTCGGCCTGCCCGACGCCTACGAGGAGCCGGCCTGGGTGGGTGTGCGGTGGCGGGTGCGCGGCCGCACGTTCGCCCACGTGCTCACCGTCGACCCCGGCCACCAGGCCGCGTACGCGCGGGCGGCGGCGACCGACGAGCCGGTGTGCGTGATGACGTTCCGCTCCCCCGGCGACGAGATCGCCGGGCTGCTCGCGGCCGGGCCGCACTTCTTCAAGCCGGACTGGGCCGCCGACGTGGTCGGCCTGCGGCTCGACGCGGACACGGACTGGACCGAGGTCGCCGAGCTGCTCACCGAGAGCTACTGCGTGCTGGCCCCGAAGAAGCTCGTGGCGCTGGTCGACCGGCCCGGTTGAGTCAGCCGAGCTTCTTGCGCAGCGTCTCGAACGCCAGGTCCGGCCGCAGCGGCACGCCGAAGCGCTCGTCGCCGTACGGGAACGGGCTCAGCTCGCCGGTGCGGACGTAGCCACGCCGCTCGTACCAGGCGATCAGGTCGTCGCGCTGGACGATCACGGTCATCCGCATCTCACCGGCGTGCCACTGCTGCGTCGCGTACCGCTCGGCCTCGGCCAGCAGCTCCCGGCCCAGGCCGCCGCCCTGCCGGCCGGGGGCCACCGCGAACATCCCGAAGTAGACGTGGTCGTCGCGGCGTTCCAGCTGGCAGCAGGCGAGCAGGTCACCGTCCTGCTCGGCGACCAGCACCACGCCGTCCGGGGCGGTGACCGCCGAGGCGACCATGTCCGGGTCGGTGCGCTGCCCGGCCAGCAGGTCCGCCTCGTGGGTCCAGCCCTGCCGGCTGCGCTCACCCCGGTACGCCGACTCGATCAGGTCGACGAGGGCGGCCACGTCGCCGGGGCGGGCGACCCGGACGGTACGGGATGCGGGGCTGGTCATGGCGGTTCTCCACGGTCGCGGCTGCGTACCTGGTCAGCGTACGCACGCGGGCGTCGCGGCCGGCGGCCGGGACCACGGGGCGGGACGGCTGGTGGTTCACTGCCCGGCATGGAGACGACGATCGGCACGGCGGGCCTGCCCGCGGTCCTCGACCTGCCGGCCGCGCCGGTACGGGGAGGCCTGGTGGTGCTGCACGGCTCGCACGCCGGGCAGCGTTCCCACTTCCTGTACGCGCACCTGGCCCGGCTGCTGCCCAGGGCCGGGATCGCGGTGCTGCGCTACGACCGCCGCCCCCGCGTCGACGGGCACGACGTGCCGCTGGCCGACCAGGCCGACGACGCCTCCGCCGCGCTCACCGAGCTGCGCCGGCACGTCGGGGCGGTCCCGGTCGGGTTGTGGGGGTTCAGCCAGGGCGCGTGGGCGGCGGTGCTGACCGCCACCCGGCACCCGGGCGACTTCCTGGTCCTGGTCGGTTGCAGCGGGGTGAGCCCCGCGAGGCAGATGCGCTACGGCACCGCTGAGCAGTTGCGCCGGCACGGGTACGGGCCGGCCGACGTGGTGGAGCTGACCCGGCTGCGCGCGCTCGCCGAGGACTACCTGCGCGGCGACGTGCCACGCGCGGTGGCGCAGGCGGAGCTGGACGTCGCCGTGCGCCACCCCTGGTTCCCACTGGCGTCCCTGCCCGAGGAACTGCCCGCCACGCCCGGCACGTGGACCGACATGGACTACGACCCGGCGCCGGTGCTGGCGCGGCTGACCTGCCCGGTGCTGCTCTGCTGGGGCGAGACGGACGCCTGGATCCCGATCGAGGACAGCCTCGAGGTGTGGCGGCGGGCGGCCCGCGACGCCGAGCTGACGGTGGCCCGGCTGGCGGGCTGCGACCACGCGCCCACGCTCGGCGAGGGTGAGGACCTGGACAGCGTCAGCCCGCAGTACGAGCGGGTGCTGTTGGGCTGGCTGGACCGCCTGCTGCCGCCGGCCGGCTGAGCGGGCTGCCGGTTCCGCCTCCAATTCTCCGCGCGCCGCGCCGCCGCCGACGGCTAGCCTGCCGGGCATGGATGCCGCGCTGCCCACGTTCGAGTTCGCCTTCCCCGGCCCGCTGCGCGACCAGCTCGTCGCCGCGGTGCTCGACGGGAGCAAGAGCACCACTACCGCGCTGGTCCAGGACTACGAGATCGACGGCGAGCCACTGCCGGCCGTCGGTACCCGCTCGGCGGTGATCGACTCCGACGGCCGGCCCGTGGCGGTGATCGAGCTGGTCGAGGTCCGCGTCGCCCGCCTCGGCGACGTCGATCTCGACCACGCGCGGGACGAGGGCGAGGGCTACGAGTCGGTCGCCGCCTGGCGGGCCGGCCACGAGCGGTTCTGGCACGGCGAGGACTACCGCGGCTGGCTCGGCGACCCGGCGTTCACCGTCGACGACGACAGCATGGCCGTGCTGGAACGCTTCCGCCTGGTCGAGACGCTCTGACCGCGCGCCCGGCTCAGGGGGCGGCGAGCCAGGCGCGCAGCTGGTCGCCGTGCTCGTCCAGCTGCGGGGGCGGCAGCTCGTAGCGCGGCGGGGTGCCGGACAGGCCGATCGGGTTGCGGATCCCCGGCACGCCGCCGGTCGTCGCCACCGGCTCCAGGCCCAGCCCCTGCGCCAGCGCCACGCCCTCGGCCACCGAGTTGATCGGGCTGCACGGCACGCCCGCCGCGCGCAGCTCGCCGAACCACTCCGCGCTGCCGCGCCGGGACAGCGCCGCCACCAGCAGCGGCCGCAGCTCGTCGCGGTGCGCGACGCGGTCGGCGTTGCGCCGGAACCGCGCGTCGCCGGCCAGTTCCGGCACGCCCAGCACCCGGCAGAGGGTACGGAACTGCGCGTCGTTGCCGGCGATCACCACCAGTTCGCCGTCGGCGGTGGGCAGCGGCTCGTACGGCACGATGCTCGGATGCGCGTTGCCCATCCGGTGCGGCTGCGCGGCCCCGGCCACGTGCGCGCTGGTGTGGTTGACCAGCCCGGACAGCGCCGACGAGAGCAGGTCCACCGTGACGTGCTGCCCGCGCCCGGTCTCCTCGCGGTGCCGCAGCGCGGCCAGGATCCCGACCGCCGCGTGCAGCCCGGCGATCACGTCGAACACCGCGACACCGGCCTTGTAGGGCGGGCCGTCGGCGTCCCCGGTGAGGCTCATCAGCCCGGCGGCGGCCTGCACCATGAGGTCGTACCCGGGCAGGTCGGCACCCCCGGCGGCGCCGAAGCCGCTGATCGAGGCGTACACCAGGCGGGCGTTGCGGGCGGTGAGCGTGTCGTGGTCGAGGCCGAAGCGGCGCAGCGCGCCCGGACGGAAGTTCTGGATCAGCACGTCGGCCCGGTCGGCCAGCCGGTGCGCCAGCGTCAGGTCGCCGGGGTCGGTCAGGTCGAGCACCAGTGAGCGCTTGTTGCGGTTGACCGCCAGGTAGTAGGTGGAGACGTCGTCGCGGACCGGGGGCCGCCAGCCGCGGGTGTCGTCGCCGCCCGGCGACTCCACCTTGACCACGTCCGCGCCGAGGTCCGCCAGGAGCATCGTCGCGTACGGCCCGGCGAGGATCCGGGAGAAGTCGGCGACCAGCACCCCGTGCAACGGACCCGACATGCCGACCCCTCTCTCGCCGCCGACCACGATGACACATTCCTGACGGCCCACCCGGCCGGGGTGGCCCGTCCGGCTACGGTCACGTCAGGGACGTACCGGAAAGGGGTGCCCGTGCCGCTGCTCAGCCGGCTCGCCGAGGCCACCGACGGGCGCCCGGGCGCGATCCGGGTGCAGGACCGCTCGCTGTCCTGGGTGGAGCTGCGCCGGGCGGCCGCCGCGGTCGCCGACGACCTGCGCGGAGCGGCCCGGGTGGCGGTGCCCGCGACGGCGACTCTGGAGACGGTGGTCGGCGTGGTCGGCGGGCTGCTCGCGGGCGCGGCGGTGGTGCCGGTGCCGCCCGACGCCGGGCCGATGGAACGCGACCACATCCTGCGCGACTCCGGCGCGGAGGTGCTGCTGGCGGCGCCGGGCACGCGGGAAGCCCATTCGCCGCCGCTCGTGCCGCTGGATCTGGCCCGGCGCTCGGACACCAGCCATCCCGAGCCCGACCCGGCGGCCACCGCGCTGATCCTCTACACCAGCGGCACCACCGGCGCGCCCAAGGGCGCGGTGCTGTCCCGCCGCGCGGTCGCCGCCTGCCTGGACGGGCTCGCAGACGCCTGGGCCTGGACACCGGACGACGTGCTGGTGCACGGGCTGCCGCTGTTCCACGTGCACGGGCTGGTGCTGGGCGTGCTCGGCCCGCTGCGCGTCGGCAGCCGCCTGCGCCACGTCGGCCGTCCCCACCCCGAGCGGTACGCGGCGGCGGGCGGCTCGCTGTACTTCGGCGTACCCACGATCTGGTCGCGGATCG
>NZ_JAGPXV010000322.1:0-6652 GCF_018070405.1 Micromonospora sp. D75 | reverse complement strand
CGCATCACCGTCGGCTAGAGCGTGCGGCCGGAGGACAGGCAGCCCGGGGCGTCCTTGTAGTAGCCGAAGTTCGGGATCCGCTCGTAGCCGGACGAGGTGTACATGGCGATCGCCTCGGGCTGCTTGTCGCCGCACTCCAGCACGATCCGTTTGCGGCCGTGGTCACGGGCGGAGCGCTCGACCGCGCCGAGCACCGCACGGGCCACGCCCCGGCCCCGGGCCGCCGGGTCGGTGTACATCCGCTTCAACTCGGCCGTGTCGCCGTCCGCGCCGTGGCTGCGCCAGCCGCCGCAGCCCACCGGACGCCCGTCGAGGTAGGCGACGAGGAACGCGCCGTCCGGCGGGGTGAACTCGGCCGCGTCGACAGGGGTGTCGTCGCCGCTGCCGCCGTAACGGGCGCCGAGGTCGGCCAGCGCCGCCCGGATCAGCGCCTGCGACTCGGGCGCGTCGAAGCGCCGCTCCCGGATCTCGATCTCGCTCACCGTGCCAGGTTACGACCGCCTCCGACCCCCGCCCGGCCCGGCGGCCGGGGGTCGGACGCAGATCACTCCGCCGTTCGGCGGAAGTGGTCCCAGCCGCGCGGGCCGTCGTACCCGGCGCCGTCGACGGTGACCCCGGCGCCGACCGCCACCCGCCCGACCGGCCGCCAGCCGTCGGGCAGCGCGGCGTCGGGCGGGAACGTCGCCGCCAGGGCGTGGTCGTCGCCGCCGGCCAGGATCCAGGTGTACGGGTCGACGCCGAGCGCCGCCGCCGCGTCGCGCATCTGCCGGGGCACCTCGAACGCCTCCCGGCGCAGGTCGACGGCCACGCCGCTGGCGGCGGCCACGTGCCCGAGGTCGGCCAGCAGCCCGTCCGACACGTCGATCATGGCGGTGGCGCCGGCCGCGGCGGCGGCCGGTCCGGCCGCGTACGGCACCTCCGGGCGGCGGAACGCCTCGACCAGCAGCCGGGGCGTGCGGAAGCCCCGGGACAGCACGGTGTAGCCCGCCGCCGCCCAGCCGGTGCGCCCGGCCAGCGCCACCACGTCGCCGGGCCGGGCGCCGGAGCGGACCACCGGTGGTCGCCCGGCCAGGTCGCCGAGCGCGGTCACCGCGATGGTGAGCGTCGGGCTGGCCGACATGTCCCCGCCGACCACGCTCGCGCCGACGAGCGCCGCCTCCGCGCCCAGCCCGTCGGCCAGCTCCTCGGCCCAGGTCGGGTCCAGCTCGGCCGGCATGCAGAGCGCGACGAGCAGCGCGGTCGGGGTGGCGCCCATGGCGGCGATGTCGGCGAGGTTGGCCGCCGCCGCGCGGTGTCCCACGTCCCGCGCCGCCGACCAGTCGCGCCGGAAGTGCCGTCCCTCCACCAGCACGTCGGTCGATGCGACCACCCGCCGGTCCGGCGCCGCCACCACCGCGCCGTCGTCGCCCGGGCCGAGCAGGCAGCTCTGTCCCTGTGCCAGCCGGGCGGTCACCCGGTCGATCAGCCCGAACTCGCCGACATCCGTGACCGTCATGCCGTCCCCTCGATCCGCTGCGTCGTTGCGCACGTTCCACCCCTGTCCGCGCCGGCGTGTGCTCGCTCACCGCGTACGACCGGCAACCGATAGGGATCACTGCCGCTCAGTACGGTAGTTTCACCCTTCGGGTCGCCCGGAGGCGACGGACGGAGGTCGAGTCGTGGTACAGGCGTACATCCTCATCCAGACCGAGGTCGGCCGGGCGCGTGACGTGGCCGGTCTGATCGCGGACCTGGCCGGCGTGGTACGGGTCGACGCCGTCACCGGGCCGTACGACGTGGTGGTGCTCACCGAGGCGAACACCGTCGACGAGCTCGGCAAACTCATTGTCAGCAAGGTGCAGATGGTGCCCGGCATCACCCGCACCCTCACGTGTTCGGTGGTGCGGCTGTAAGTGGACGAGAAGACTTCCCCGCGCCCGGACCGCTCCACCCGCCGCGCCGCGCTCTGGGCGACTCTGGTCGCCGTGCCGGTGACGGTGGCGGTGGCCGGGTTCACGTTCGCCAAGCTGGCCCCGGAGTCGCCGGACGCCGGGCCGAGCGCGTCGGCGAGCCCCCGGGCACAGTCGAGCGCGCCGGTCGAGATGGCCGCCCCGGCGCTGGCCGAGCGCCCGACCGTACTCTGCCGTGCCCTGATGTCGCAGCTTCCGGACAGCGTGCGTGACCTGCCGCAGCGTCCGGTCACCGCGGGCCCGGAGCAGAACGCCGCGTACGGCGACCCGGCGCTGACGGTGGCCTGCGGCGGCAGCCCGGCGCAGTTCCCGCCCACCGACGAGGTGTGGACGGTGAACAAGGTCTGCTGGCACGCGGCCGAGGAGGCCGATGCCACGGTGCTGACCACCGTCGACCGGGAGACGCCGATCCGGGTGCGGGTGCCGAAGT
Source organism: Micromonospora sp. D75 (assembly GCF_018070405.1). Lineage (NCBI taxonomy): Bacteria > Bacillati > Actinomycetota > Actinomycetes > Micromonosporales > Micromonosporaceae > Micromonospora > Micromonospora sp. D75. The sequence goes on along the minus strand of NZ_JAGPXV010000322.1, from coordinate 4,273 downwards.
CGTACGAGCCGCCGCTGCAGTGGGTGACGACGATCTCCGACACCATCGTCAGCTCCGTGCCCTCGGCGAAGCAGGCCCCCTCGGGCTGCTCCGCCTGACGCCCGGCCGGCCGGTTCAGCGGCCGGCGCGGCGGTGCAGGGCGGTACGGATCAGCCGGTTGACCAGCTTCGGGTACTCCAGCCCGCTGGCCGACCACATCCGCGGGAACATCGACGTCGGGGTGAAGCCCGGCATCGTGTTGATCTCGTTGAGGTAGACGTCCATCTGCGGGGTCACGAAGAAGTCGACCCGGGCCAGGCCGGAGCAGTCGAGCGCGGTGAAGGCCCGGGTGGCGTAGTCGCGCACCTGCCGCGCGACCGGCTCGGGCAGGTCGGCCGGTACGTCGTACTCGCAGACCTCGTCGGCGAAGATGTACTTGGCCTCGAAGTCGTACCAGTCGCGGTCGCCGATCATCCGCACCTCGGCGAGCACCGAGGCCTCCGGCGCGCCGCCGGCCTCGCCCTCCAGCACACCGCACTCGATCTCGCGGCCGACCACGGCGCCCTCGACGAGCACCTTGCTGTCGATCTCCCGGGCGGTGACGAGCGCGGCGTCCAGGTCCGCCCAGTCGTCGACCTTGGTGATGCCGAACGAGGAGCCGGCCCGGGACGGCTTGACGAAGACGGGCAGCCCGAGGCGCTCCTTGTCCTCCTCGCTCAGCGACATCCCGGCGCGCAGCACCGCGTACGGGCCGACCGGGATGCCCTCGGCGGCGCAGAGCTTCTTGGTGAACTCCTTGTCCATGGCCGCGGCGGAGGCGAACACGTTCGCGCCGACGTAGGGGATGTCGGCCATCTCCAGCATTCCCTGGATCGTGCCGTCCTCGCCGTACGCGCCGTGGAGCACCGGGAACACCACGTCCACGTCGGCGAGCGCGACCGGCCCCTGGGCCGGGTCGAGCACCATCAGGCCGCCCGCGGCCGGGTCGGCGCGCAGCACCAGCTCGGCGCCGGACCCGGCGGTGATCTCCGGGAGCTTCCGGTCGGTGATGGCGAGCCGGCTCGGTTCGCCATCGGCGAGCACCCACTGGCCCTGCCGGGTGATGCCGACCGGCACCACCTCGAACTCGTCCGGGTCGAGCGCGGCCAGCACGCTGCCGGCGCTGACGCAGGAGATGCCGTGCTCGGGGCTGCGGCCACCGAAGACGATCGCCACACGGGTCTTGCCTGGGGTGGTCATGGTCACCTCATCGTCGCGACTGCGGCTGGCCGTGCTCGCCGGTGGCGCTCACCCGATTGACCTTACTGTGCGTTGTCGGCGGGGGTGGTCGATACCCGGGGAGACGCGGAGCCGCGTGGCAAACGGTCAAGGTGACATATACAGGGAGTAACGATACAAGGGTGGCCGTGGCTCAGAAGACCGGGTGCCGGGGCCGGCGGCCGACCGCGATCACCTTGACGCGCTGCCGGCCGGCCCGCACCATGCCCAGCGCCATGAACGCGCCGGCGATCCGGTCGGCCGCCTCCCGGCTGCTCGCGCCGACGACCTGCCGTCGGCGTTCGGGGCTGGTCCGCTCGTCGCGCCCGGCGCCGTCCGGGGGTCGCACGTCGGTGAGGACCACGAGGAACCGGGTCATTCCCGGCCACCTCCGCTCCGCAGGCGGCAGGCCGTCACCGTCATCGCGGAACCCCTCCCCATCTCGTGGACCGGCAGGGGCACGCGGCGGCCGGATCGTGGGGGAGTAGAAATCCGACCACCGCGCGCCCCATCCCCTCCGGTCGCTCACCGCCACCGTCGCCACGACAACCGGCGGTGAGGACGCCGTCACAGATTGACAGGTTCACGGGCGTGAATGCAACTCTCATCGACTTTCTCTCACGCACATTTTCCCACCAGATGTGCGACCATCGATGCATGGCGCCGAAGACCGCCCGGGCCCGACGGCTCGGCATCGCACTGCGGACCCACCGGGAGGCCGCCGGCCTCACCCTGGAGTCCGCGGCCGACGAGATCAACAGCACCCGGAGCACGCTGTCCCGCTACGAGAACGCGCAGACGCTGATCAGTCCCGCCACCGTGCGCGCGTTGCTGACCAGCTACGGCGTGGGCCCGGACGAGATCGCCGCGGCCGTGGAGCTCGCGAAGGACGCCCGCAAGCCCGGCTGGTGGGTGTCCTACTCGTACCTGCTGGACCGCCGCACCATCGACTTCATCGCGCTGGAGGCCGAGGCCACCGGCATCGCGAACTTCGAGCCGTCGGTGGTGCCCGGTCTGCTGCAGACCGCCGACTACATCCGCGGCGTGATGCGCGGCGGCCCGCACACCCTCAGCGACGAGCAGGTCGAGCAGCGGGTGCAGCTACGGCTGGACCGCCAGCAGCGGCTCTCCGGGGACGAGCCGCCGATCCTCGACGCCATCATCGACGAGGGCGCGCTGCTGCGCCCGGTCGGTGGGCCCTCGGTCATGTCCGCCCAGCTCCAGCACCTGGTGAAGATGGCCGAACTGCCGAACATCACGGTGCAGGTGATCCCCCTGGCCGCCGGTTACCACCGCGGCACCCGGGGCTCGCTGCACATGCTGGAGTTCGCCGACCCGGAGGACCCGATCATCGCCTCGGTGGAGACCGTCGCCGGGCAGATGATCCTCGACCGGCCGGGCGACCTGCGTACCTGCACCAAGATCATGGAGCACCTGCGGACCGTGGCGCTGAGCCCGGCGGCCAGTCGGGACCAGTTGCTCCGCCTGCTGAACGAGAGGTGACCCAGATGAACGGCACGAACCGTCCGCGCCCGACACCGGCCGGCTGGCGCAAGAGCAGTCACAGCGGCGACGAGGGCGCATGCGTGGAGATGGCGCCGCTGCCCGGCTCGGTGGCGGTCCGCGACTCCAAGGACCCGGCCGGCCCGGTGCTGGTGTTCCGGCCGCACGCCTGGGCCGCGTTCACCGCGGCGCCGCCGCGCCCCTGACCGCGGCTCCTCAGGCGGACGCGCCGCCCGGCCGCAACGGCGCGGCCACGGCGGCGGCACGCACCGCCTCCAGCGCGGCGATGGCCACCCCACGCGCCCCGGCCATGTCCCGATCCGGCACCAGGGCGAAGGTGGCCACCGCCCGCTGCTCCGCACGGAGCACCGTGTGCTCGGCGACAGCGGCGAGGAACCAGTCCCGGAACTCCGGCGCCGCCTCCACCACGCCCCCGCCGACGAAGTACGCGTGCGGGTCGGTGAAGTTGGCCGCGATGGTGAACAGCCGCCCCAGCGCCCGCGCCTGCTGGCCGAAAACCTGGCGGGCCAGCGGGTCGCCCCGCTCGCCGTAGCCGCGCAGCAGCTTCGCGGCCCGGTCCGGCTCCTCCGCGGCCAGCGGATGCTCCGGATGCCGGGCCAGCCAGTACGGCAGCAGGTTGCGCCGGATCGCGGTCAGCGAGGCGACGCTCTCCGCGTCACCGGTGAAGCCGCACGCGCAGACCGGCGCCGCCTGGTCCGGCTCGACCAGGCCGTCCAGCGGGATGTGCACGTGCCCGAACTCGCCGGCCATGCCGGCCGCGCCGCCGACCACCCGCCCGGACTCCACCACACCCCCGCCGAGCCCGGTGCCGACGATCGCGGCCACCGAGGACCGGGCCATCGCGTCCGCGCCGAAGTGCACATGGTGGGCGTAGAGCGCGGCGGCGTTGCCGTCGTTGGCGTACACCACCGGCAGGCCGAGCCGCCGCTCCAGCGCGGTACGCACGTCGAAGCCGCGCCAGGCCGGCTGGGAGAAGTTGGTGGAGCCCCGCGAGGAGATGACCCCGGTGGCGCTGGCCGGGCCGGGCGTGTCCAGCCCGACCGCGCGTACCAGGTCGCGGGGCACGCCGGTGTGGGCGAGCACGCCGTCGAACGCCCGCGCCAGCGCCTCCACCGCCGCCTCCGGCCCGGCGCCCACGTCACTCGGGATCTCCAGCAGCCCGTCCACCAGGAACCGGCCGTCGACGGTCAGCACAGTGGCGTTGTCGCTCGTGCCCCCGTTGTCGAGCCCCACCACCACCGGCACACCTGCGCTGCCCACCGCCACCGCCTCCCGCCGCGCCTGACCCGAGGCTAGTTCCCCTCCGGCCCACCCGCCACGCCCCCCGGCGGGACTCCCCCACCGCGATCAGCCGGGGCTCCCCCGCCGCGGTCAGCCGGGACGGCGGGCGGTCACCGCTGTCGCCTCGCGTTCCTCGTCGCGGACCACCGCCGGCTCCAGCCCGGCGGCGGTGAACACGGCGCACAACTCCGGGGCCTGCGCGACGCTCACCTCGACCACCACATGCCCGCCC
>NZ_JAGPXV010000321.1:0-6692 GCF_018070405.1 Micromonospora sp. D75 | reverse complement strand
GGCGGGGTGGGCTGGGCCGGGGGTGGGTAGGCGCCGGGGCCGGGCTGGGGGTGGGTGCCCTTGGGCGGGTATCCGTCCGGCTGGGACGGGGCGCCAGGGTGCGGTGAGGTGCCCGGGCGGGCGTAGGCGCCGGGCGACGAGGGGCCGCCGGGTGGGCCGTAGCCGGGCGGCGGGCCGTAGCCGGCGGGATGGCCGGCCGGGACCGGCGGGCCCTGCTCGGTCATCCGGTCGAGCGCCTCGTCCGGGATGTCGGCGGCGCGCGCCAGCTCGCGCCGGTGCCGGCGGCGGTTCCAGATCAGGAACACCACGAGCGCCAACAGCACCACCAGCGCCACGGCGATGCCGATGCCGATCACCATGACCTGCTGGTCGGTGGGGCCGCCCCGGTCGCCGTAGTCGGTCACGTCGAAGTCTTCGTCCTCGGCCGCGGCCGGTGGCGCGGACGCGCTGGCCGGAGCGGCGCCGAGCAGCGGGTTCGCCGACACCGACGGCACGTCGGCGGTGAGCGCCGCCACCGGGTCGATCCGGCCGAAGCCGAACTGCGGGTCGCGGCCGGGCGGGCCGGCGTCCCGGGCGGTACGGATGATCCGGTTGATCACGTCGGGTGCGGAGAGCCGGGGGAACTTCGACCTGATCAGCGCCGCCACACCGGCGACGATGGCCGTGGAGTCGGACGTGCCGTCGCCCCAGCCGTACCCCCGGTCGGGTCCGATGTTGTAGACCTCGTCCCCCGGAGCGGCGACCACCGCCTCCGGGCCCTGGGCCGAGCCGGGCCAGAAGCCGCCGCCCCGGGTCGTGCCGGTCACCGCGATCACGCCGGGGATCTTCGCGGGTGAGGCGATGTCCGGGCCGAGCTTGCGGACGTTGCCGGCGGCGGCCACCACGACCACGTCGCGTTCCAGCGCGTACCGGATCGCCGCCTCTTCGCCCTCGTCGACGGCCCCGGCGTGCCCGTAGGACAGGTTGAGCACCCTCGCGCCGCCGTCCACCGCCATCCGGATGCCGGTCGCGGAGTTGCCCGCGTCGGCGCCCTTGTCGCCGGACGGAGTGCGGATGGGCAGGATCCGGGCGTCCGGCGCGACGCCGACCACCCCGGTCCCGTTCGCCGCGATGATCCCGGCCATGTGGGTGCCGTGGCCGTCCGGGTCGCGCCGGCCGTCGCCGGAGTCGAACGTGCTGCGCCCGGCCAGGAGCCGGCCGCGCAGGTCCGGGTGGTCGGCGTCGGCGCCGCTGTCGACCACTCCGACCACGACACCACGCCCGGTGGAGATCTGGTGTGCCCGGTCGATCCGCAGCTCGTCGAGGTACCACTGCTCGGCCCGGCGGGGAGCGCCGACGGCGGGCTGCGCGGCCCCCAGCACCATCAGCCCGGCCGCCAGCGCGGCCACCACCGGCCGGAACGCGCCGACGTGCACCGTCATCCGTCCGTCCTCATCGCAGGATGCCCGGGGACGCACCGTCACCGGCGCCCCACGGATCGTCGTCCTCAGTCAACCACGACGAGTGGTCGCCACCGCCGCCGCCATGCCCGGCGCCGCCGTGGCCGCCCATCATCCCGCCGCCCATCATGCCCGCGCCGGCCAGGCCACCACGCGCGCCCGCCGCGCCCGCGCCCGCGCCTCCCGGCCCCGCGCCCGCCGCCGCCCGCAGCGCGCCGGCCGCGCTGGTCAGCGGGGGCACCTTGCCGTTGCCGCCGCCGACCATGCCGGGCAGCGCGCCCACGCCCATGCCACCGGCCGCGCCGAGGCCACCGCCGCCGATGCCGCCCGCCGAACCCAGCCCGGCACCACCGCCACCGCCACCGAAGCCGGCGCCGGTGCTCAGTCCGGCGCCGAGGGTGCTGCCCGGACCGCCCGGGGTGATCGTGCCCGGCCCACCCGCGCCGGCCAGGCCGGTGCCGTAGTCGGGACTGCCGGAACCCGGGGCGCCGGCGCCGGGCAGGCCGGTGCCGGGCGGGGTGTACGAGCCGCCGCCGGGACCGCCGCCACCGAACTCGGGCACGCCGGTGGTCGGCGGGGGCGTGAACGAGCCGCCGCCGCCGACACCGCCACCGCCGCCGATGCCGGTGCTGCCCAGCGAGGGCATCCCGCCGCCGCCACCACCGGCACCGCCGCCACCGCCGCCGCCGGGCAGCCCACCGCCGGGCACTCCGGACGGGGGTACGCGGGTGTCCGGGCGGTAGCCGTCGTCGACCCGGGCGTCGGGCTGGGGTACGACCAGCTTGGGACGCTCGGCCTCGACCGCGGCCGGCAGCGGCGACATCGCCTTGTTGGCCGCCTGCTGGTTGTCGCGGTACCAGTTGTCCAGGTGGGACTTGGTGTCCCACCAGCCGCCGCGCTTCTGGTCGTTGGCGTTGCCGTCGATCTTCATGGTGGCTTCGAGATCGTCGGCCTTGTCGCGGAACGCGCCGTCGGCGTAGAGCGCCTGGTTGGACTGGTAGTCGCTGCGCAGGGCGGCGAGGAAGCCGGACTGGCTCTCGCCGTCGCGCGCGTCGTCCAGCTCGGTGCCGCCGGGCAGGCTCCACTCGTTCCAGCCGAAGTTGTCCATCAGCGGGATCGGGATGCTCGCCACCGCCGTACGGATGTCGCCCTCGATCCGCGACAGCGCGCCACTGACGTTGCTCGCGTGCGTGATGAGCTCCTCGATCTCCTTGCCGATCTCGCCCAGGTGCTCGCGGTACGCGTCGCCGCCGCTGCCCTGCCAGCCGGCGAGCAGCCCGGGGAGACCGCCGGTGTGCGGGCGCTCCTGGCCGGGCGCGATCGGGCCGACGAACGAGCGGCCGACCAGCGAGTCACGCAGATGGCCGAGCGCGGTGGACAGGTTGCGCCAGCCCGCGCCGACCGAACCCACGGTCTCCGGATCCGCCGAGAGCGTCACCTCACGGACGCAGCGCTCCCAGGTGCCTCCTGCCATGACCGTCTCCCCCTCAGGCCGTGTACGGGTAGGTGGGCTGCTGCCCGGCGTCCGGCGGCGGGGCCGCGGTCTCCAGCAGCCGCTCGATGTCCTTGCCGTTCGCGGCGTTGCGGGCCTCGGCGTCGCGGAACGCCTTGGCGATGTCCTGCGTGCCCTGCTTCAGGCCGGCCAGCTTCATGGAGATGGCCTTGAGGTGGGCCTCCATGCTGGCCGTGGACCTGGTCAGCGCCGCCCACTGCATCCGGGCGTCCTCGTACGCGCCGAACGGGGTGCCGTTGGGCACCGTCTGCGCGTTGCCGCTGTCGCCCTTCATCCGCTCCTTGATGCGTTCCATCTCGTAGCCGATGGTGTCGTCGACGTACTGCTTGAGGCGCTCGACGTACTCCGCCGCGGCGTCCAGGTCCTCGACGCTGACGTGCAGATCGCCGGTATCCGGCGGATTGATGCCCATGCCTGCTGTCCTCCCCGCTACCGGCCCTGGCCGGTCCATTACGGACGCAGCGTATCGAGGATGCACCAGTCGGGGCAGCCCCACCCCGCGCACGCGCGCGGTCGCCCGGAAGGACGACGGAGCGCGGGAACCCGGTCGGGTTCCCGCGCTCCGGTACGGTCCGTGCCTCAGCCCTGGGCGGCGGCGGGCAGCTTCAGTCCATTGACCGGGGTGAGCGGCAGCAGCTTGCGGCCGGTCGGGCCGATCTGGATCTCGGTGTCCATGGACGGGCACACGCCGCAGTCGAAGCAGGGCGTCCAGCGGCAGTCGTCCTGCTCGTACTCCGACAGCGAGTCCTGCCAGTCCTGCCAGAGCCAGTCCTTGTCCAGGCCGGAGTCGAGGTGGTCCCAGGGCAGGACCTCCAGCTCCTCGCGCTCGCGGGTGGTGTACCAGTCGAGGTCCACGCCGTACGCCGGCAGCACCTCGGCGGCGGCGTCCACCCAGCGCTGGTACGAGAAGTGCTCGCTCCAGCCGTCGAACCGGCCGCCGTTCTCCCAGACCTTGCGGATCACCGCGCCGACCCGGCGGTCGCCCCGGGACAGCAGGCCCTCGATCAGCGACGGCTCGCCGTCGTGGTAGCGGAAGCCGATCGCCCGGCCCAGCGACCGGTCGCTGTTGATCGCCTGCTTGAGCAGCTTGAGCCGGCCGTCGATGACCTCCGGCCGCTCCATCGAGGCCCACTGGAACGGGGTGTGCGGCTTGGGCACGAAACCGCCGATGGAGACCGTGCAGCGGATGTCCTTGGACCCGGTCGCGGCGCGGCCGGCCCGGATCACCTCGTGCGCCATGTCGGCGATCTCCAGGACGTCCTCGTCGGTCTCGGTGGGCAGGCCGCACATGAAGTAGAGCTTCACCTGCCGCCAGCCGTTGGAGTACGCGGTGACCACGGTGCGGATGAGGTCTTCCTTCGACACCATCTTGTTGATCACCTTGCGGATCCGCTCCGACCCGCCCTCCGGGGCGAACGTCAGACCGGTCCGCCGCCCGTTGCGGGACAGTTCCTGGGCCAGGTCGATGTTGAACGCGTCCACCCGGGTCGAGGGCAGCGACAGCGAGACGTTCGTGCCGGCGTACTGCTCGGCCAGGCCGGAGCACATGTCGCCGATCTCCGAGTGGTCGGCCGACGACAGCGACAGCAGGCCGACCTCGTGGAAGCCGGAGAACTCCAACCCTTCCTTGACCATCTGGCCGACGGTGGTGATCGAGCGCTCCCGCACCGGACGGGTGATCATGCCGGCCTGGCAGAACCGGCAGCCCCGGGTGCAGCCCCGGAAGATCTCCACCGCGTACCGCTCGTGGACCGTCTCGGCGAGCGGGACCAGGGGCTTCTTCGGGTACGGCCAGGCGTCAAGGTCCATCGTCGTGCGCTTGTGCACCCGGAACGGCACGTCCGGGCGGTTCGGCACGACCCGCTGGATGCGGCCGTCGGGCAGGTAGTCGACGTCGTAGAAGCGCGGCACGTAGACGCTCTCGGTCCGGGCCAGCCGCAGCAGCAGCTCGTCCCGGCCGCCCGGGGAGCCCTCGGCCTTCCACTCCCGCACGATGGCGGTGATCTCCAGCACCGCCTCCTCGCCGTCGCCGAGCACCGCGGCGTCGACGAAGTCGGCGATCGGCTCCGGGTTGAACGCGGCGTGCCCGCCGGCCACGATCACCGGGTCGGCGTCGGTGCGGTCGGCCGCGAGCAGCGGGATGCCGGCCAGGTCGATCGCGGTGAGCAGGTTGGTGTAGCCCAGCTCGGTGGAGAACGAGACGCCGAACACGTCGAAGTCACGCACCGGGCGGTGGGCGTCGACGGTGAACTGCGGCACGCCGTGGGCGCGCATCAGCTTCTCCAGGTCCGGCCAGACCGCGTACGTCCGCTCGGCCAGCACGTCGGGCAGCTCGTTGAGCACCTCGTACAGGATCTGCACGCCCTGGTTGGGCAGGCCCACCTCGTACGCGTCCGGATACATCAGCGCCCACCGGACGGTGGCGGCGTCCCAGTCCTTGACCACCGCGCCCAGCTCTCCACCCACGTACTGGATGGGCTTGGTCACCTGCGGCAGCAACGGCTCCAGCCGAGGCCAGACCGAGTTGGCGGCGGCGGGACGCGGGGTGGTGGACGGGGCACTCATGATGCCCAAGCGTACGCGGTGCCCCCGCCCCGCCGTCCCCAGCCGCCACACCCGCGCCCGTGTCCGCCGCGTTGATCAAGGAGTTTGCGGGCTGTCCCGCGCTCCCACCGGACACGAACTCCTTGATCACCGGAGTGGGGCCGGTGAGCGGGCGGGATTAGTCCTGGGTGGCGGGGCGGTACTAACCTCGCAACGGGCGCGAGAGGAGATAGCCGCGATGCCGCAGCCGCAGCCGGGGGCGGGCCGGCCGGCCGACGGGGCCGAGGAGCCGACCGTCATCGAGCCGGCCACCGCCGTCGACACCGAGGACGCCACCGGCGCCGCCGCTCCGGCGTCGCCGTCCGCCGCGCCGGGAGCCGCCGCACCCGAGGGCCGGCCGTCCACCACGCCGGACACCGCCGCGCCTTCGCACGACGCGGCCCCGCAGCCGGGGACCACCGAGGCCGAGACGCCCACGAACGAGGTCGACGCCACCGCGCCCGCGACGCCCACGGACAGGGTCGAGCCCACCGGAACCGAGAAGCCCACCGAGAAGGTCCAGCCCATCGAGACCGAGACGCCCACCGCCAAGGTCCAGCCCACCGGAACCGAGACACCCACCGACAAGGTCCAGTCCGCCGCGACCGAGACGGCCACGGACAGCGCTGAGGCCCTCGCCGCCGGCACCGAGACGCCCGCCGACAGCGCTGACGCCCCGGCAACCGACGCCGAAACACCCGCCGAGACCGCCGGAACACCGGCCGACAACACCGCGACAGCCGCCGGGGGGACCGACACCGTCCCGCAGGTGCCGGTCCCACGGGCCCGCGGGTCGGCCCCGGTGCCGGGCCGGACCACACCCGCCCCCACTCCCCGCACGGGCCGCCAGCCGGACCCGACCCGGATCGACGCGGCCCCGCAGCCGCCCGCGGCCACCACCACGCCGGACCCGACCCGGATCGACGCCGCGCCGCAGCCACCCTCGGCCACCACGCCGGACCCCACCCGGGTGGACAACGCCCCGAACCCGACTGGGAACGCACCGAACGCCACCCGCGTCGAGGCGCCCCGCTGGAGCGGCTCCGCCGCCGTCCCGCCACCGCCGCCGAGCCGGCCCCGCTGGGGCGCGTCCGCCGAGCCCACGCCGGTGCCGCCGTTGGACTCGCCCGAGCACGCCACGCCGGTCGACCCGTGGG
>NZ_JAGPXV010000320.1:0-6715 GCF_018070405.1 Micromonospora sp. D75 | reverse complement strand
GCCACCCGGCGGGTCGACGTGCGTGCTCATGTGTCAGGCGCTGCCGTCGGCGCCGCCGTCGTGCTGACCCGGCGTCGCGCCACCGTCGGCCGGGCCCTCCGCGCTGCCGTCCGCGCCACCGTCGTGCTGACCCGGCGTCGCGCCACCGTCGGCCGGGCCCTCCGCGCCGCCGTCCGCGCCACCGTCGTGCTGACCCGGCGTCGCGCCACCGTCGGCCGGGCCCTCCGCGCCGCCGTCCGCGCCACCGTCGTGCTGACCCGGGGTGGCACCGCCGTCAGCGGGGCCCTCCAGGCCGCTGCCGCCGCTGCTCTGGATGTCGTCGTCGTTCAATGCCATGGGTGCTCCCTCGGTGTGCCGCCCCGCGTGGTGCCGGGGTCCGTGTGCAGCGGGTGGTACCCCACGCCCGATCTTCTCTAACCACACCGTAGACGCCCGGACACCGTCGTACGGACGGTTCGCGGGGCAAGCGTCCGGGACCGGCGGATGCCAGGATGACGGAAGGACGACGTGCGAGGAGGTCCACGTGACGCAGCCGGAGCCGCTCACCCCACTGGCCGAGGACTGGCAGCGGGCGCTCGCAGTGGTGGCGCACCCCGACGACCTGGAGTTCGGCGCCGCCGCCGCGGTGGCGCGCTGGACCGCCCAGGGCAAGGAGGTCGTCTACTGCCTGCTGACCAGCGGCGAGGCGGGCATCGACGGGATGACGCCGGAGCGCGCCCGGGTGGTACGCGAGGAGGAGCAGCGCGCCTCCGCCGCCGTGGTCGGGGTGTCAGTGGTCGAGTTCCTCGGCCTGCCCGACGGGCTGCTGGAGTACGGCGTGCCGCTGCGCCGGGCCATCGCCGCTGTGGTGCGCCGGCACCGGCCGGACGTGGTGCTGACGAACAACTTCCGGGAGACCTGGGACGGGGCGTACGCGCTGAACCAGGCCGACCACATCGCCTGCGGCCGGGCCACGCTGGACGCGGTCCGCGACGCCGGCAACCGGTGGATCTTCCCGGAGCAGCTCACCGACGGCATCCAGCCGTGGTCGCGGGTCCGCGAGGTGTGGGCGGCCGGGTCGCCGGCCGCCCGGCACGGGGTGGACGTGACCGACACGTTCGACAAGGGCGTGGCGTCGCTGCGGGCGCACGGGGCGTACCTGACCGGACTCGGCGACGGCGGTTTCGACGCCGAGGAGTTCCTGGAGGGCATGGCCCGGCCGGCCGGGCGCCGGCTCGGCGCGCGGTTCGGCGCCACGTTCGAGGTGTTCCAGATCAGCCTTCAGTAGGGCGCGGCGACGGTCGGGACGCCGTCGGCCCGCCCCGCCGAGGGGGCGGGACGGACCGGGCCAGCGCCGGGTCAGGGAATGAGCTGACGCAGATCCTTCGGCATGGTGGACTTCACGTCCTGCCACTCGCCCTGGGTGACGTGCCGGCGCAACGTGTCCAGCACGACCTGCACCACCCGCTGCGCGCCGCCCTCGGCGTCGTACGGGAAGCCCTGGCGCACCTCGTAGAGGAAGTCGTCCCGGTTCAGCTTGATCGGCACGTTCTCCGGCTGCCAGCCGTCGAAGTAGACGCCCCGCACCAGCACCGGCAACTGCTGGGCGAACTCGACGCTCTCCTGCACCGGCATCCGGTCCCGCAGCAGGTGCAGCACCGTACGCAACGCGGCGTAGGACTGGTTGCGCTGCTCCTTGGGCCAGCCGTACGCGGACTCGATCTCCTTGAGCATCACGTTCGTCTTGTCCAGCGAGGACTCGAACGCGGACAACATCTGTTCGGCCATCGGGATCACCCCCGTGCGTCGGTCTCCCAGCGTCGGTCTTCGGCGCGGCGCGGCGGTCCGCTGGGCCCCCGCCACAGCCGGGTCGGACGGAACCAGCCGGGCCGTTCGGCCCGCCGAGGCGCCTCGGAGCTGCCGACCACGTGCAGTACGCCACCGCGGCGTCGATCCGCCACCACCCGTACCGTCATGACCCACCTCCTCGTCGCGGCGCCTCCGCCCGGCCGGCGGAGCGCGTCCACGGTCATGCTGCGGCGCGGACGGGTGAGCCGGCCTCACCCTCGGAGGGTGAGTCATCGTGTCGGCGTCCCAGGCCGGTGCCAGCGGCCCTCAGGCGTCCAGCAGGTCGACGAGCCGGCAGCCCGCGAGGCCGCAAGGCCCGCGCAGCGGCGCAGCCGAAAGGACGCCCGGCGCAGAGCGCGCCAAAGGACGGGTGCGGGACCGGACGGCGTCGATGCTGGCGGATACTCGGCGGGCGTGGGTTAGTCGGGCGGTGACCAGCATGTGGCGGTAGCCGACACGCTGGCTGACGGTATGTGCTAAGGCGTGTTTCGTAAGTCGGGCTGGCAGCGTCGAGGTCACGGTGTGGCGGTGATCGACAACTGAAGAGGTCTCCGGTATCTGGTTCTGCGACCAAGCAAGAACTTCATACCGGAGACCTCGTGGCCAGCGTAGCGGTGACGAGGCGGCATGACCTGACCGACGGGCAGTGGGCTGTTCTGGCTCCGCTGTTGCCTGCCGCGCCAGCTACGGGTCGTCCGCCGAAGTGGGAGAAACGGCAGCTCATCGACGGGATCCGGTGGCGGATCCGGATCGGCGCCCCATGGCGGGACGTGCCGGCGGAGTATGCGCCTTGGCCCACCGTCTACGGCCTGTTCCGCCGGTGGCAGCGCGACGGCACCTGGGACAAGATCCTGTCGGCGTTGCAAGCCGCTGGCGACGCCGGCGGTCGGATCGGGTGGACGGTGAGCGTGGACTCGATGACCAGCCGCGCCCACCAACACGCCGCCGGCGCCCGCACCGACGGGCACCTGCAGAAGGAACCACCCGGCGGCGTGCACGACGAGCCAGCCGATCATGCGCTGGGACGCTCACGCGGCGGGCTGACCACCAAGACTCACCTGGCCTGCGAGCAGGGCCAGAAGGTCCTGTCGATGACCGTGACCGCCGGGCATCGTGGGGACAGCCCGCAGTTCATCCCCGTCCTGCGCCGCATCCGGATCACCCGCCTCGGCGTCGGCCGACCCCGCACCTGCCCCGACCTGGTCCTGGCCGACAAGGCCTACACCAGCCGCGGCAACCGCACCTACCTGCGCAAGCGAGGGATCAAGGCATGCATCCCGCGAAAGAAGGACCAGGACGCCCACCGCAAGGCCAAGGGCAGCCACGGCGGACGCCCGCCGAAGTTCGACCCAGACCTCTACCGGATGCGGCATGCCGTCGAGAACGGCATCGCCCGACTCAAGCGCCACCGCGGCGCGGCCACCCGCTACGACAAGTTAGCCGTCCGCTTCCAGGCCGTCCTGACCATCACCATCATCTGCGAGTGGCTCTGACCGGCTTATGAAACACGCCCTAGTATGTCGAGGCGCCGATGTTCAGGACCCGTAGCAGGAGCGCGACCGCGAACTGGTCACGGTGTTCGTGGACGAACCTCATGACCGTCGCCGGGTCGGGTCGAGCTCCGCCGAGAAATACGCGCTCGCAGCCTTCAGGATCTCGTTCGCCCGCCGCAGCTCAGTGACTTCCCTACGCAGCCGGCGGTTCTCCTCCGCCATCCCACTGGTCGGCCGGTCGTGACGCTCACCTGCGTCAGCCTCGGCTTGGCGGATCCAGTTCCTGAGCGTCTCGTGATGCACGCCAAGCTGCTCGGCCAAGCGCCGGATCACGGGCTTCGGATCCGACTCGCGGTACAGACGCACAGCGCGCTGACGTAGCTCATCGGAGTAATTCTTCGGTGCTGCCACGGACGACTTCCTCCCCCACGGCCATCAAACCATGGTCAAGAAGCTCCATAAAAGCGGGGGCGGCTCAGCTCGGGGACACCAGATAACCCTGCATCCAGGAACAGCGGATGCGCCATACACAATGGCCTCGAGAAAGCCCTCGAGGCCATTGCTCTGACACGGCTCACGTCATGAGAGCCTAGGAACACATCTTCCAGGTAGGGCCCCAACCCTGACCGTAACTCGACTGGCTGGACCCCTGCAGTGAGTAGCGCACCGAGCCCTTCGCCTGCACATAGCTACTACATGACGCGGAGAAGGTGGGGCCAAAGCAGACTCGACTCAGCCCTCCGCCGAGGACGCTGGAGAGGCAATCCGCGTCGTAGGATGACTGGCGCACACCACTCTTCCACATCTGCACGCCAGAATCGCTGGCTTCATCGGTAGGGGCGGGGAAGCCAGTTTGGATTTCGATAAAGTTCGTAGTCTTGTTTGTCACGATCATTGCAGCTTGCGTGTTGCTGCCGCTGACAATCGTGCAAGCCGAGACGGCAGCGATTGACGTATTAGTGGAGAGTTGACTGCAGTGCCAAGAAGAAGTAAAGGTATAGGTTTGCCAGTAAGGGGCAGCGAAAGCCGGCTTCCCGCTCGCGAAGTTGACACCCAGAACGACCAGCACCATGGCCAGCAATGCCTTCGATTTCCGAAATCTCACACCGTTCCCCGTTTCTCTAACTCTTGGATCTTGCATAGAGAGTAGCGGACGGCATCGATACATGGAAGATCTCGCCGAGCTTCAATCATGACCATCGGCGTGACGAGGTGCCCCAGCACAAGCAGGTCGAGTCTGTGCAACGCACGACCCGAGCCCCGGCAACATCGGAGCTGCGGCATGGCCAGCTGCGCCGACCAATCCGAACGGCGGCACGGCCCCGGCACCGTTGGCGAGACGGTGGTGGAGAATTGGCGCGCGCTATCCCGGGCAGGCTCCCTGGCCTGCCCGGCAGCGCCGGCCCGAGGAGTGCAGAGGTTCCAAACGGCCACCACCGAAGATCACGCCGACACGCCAAACCACAGTGGACGAACCTGACCATTCAAGCTCTGTATCAGCGCTGCACCAAGGCCGACCCGCCGCGTAAGGCTACGTTTCCGGAGCTAGCAGGGCTTGTAGCTGCCGCCCGTTGCGCTGCGCGTAGTCGCGGTAGCAGTTGTTCATCAGGACGTGTGTCTGCTCGGCCTCGCCGGCCAACTCGCGCAGTTTCGGCGCCCAGTCGCGCAGCTCCCGCTTGGAGTAGTCGTAGCCAAACTTCTCGTGGATGTCTTTGCTCGTCCACTTGTCGCTGTGCCCGTGGAAGCGGACCATCGCGAGGTCCGCGGTGGCGGCCAGCACCGGCGGGACGGACGACTTGTGTCCCTGCGGCATGTCCACGCAGACGAACGGCAGCGCGTGCTCACGCAGGAAGCCCAGCGTCTCGTCGGCGTTGTCGCCGTCGAACCAGGAGGCGTGCCGGAACTCGAAGACCGGGCGCAACGGCGCGCACCGGCGGGCCACCTCCAGCAGGTACTGCTTGTTGTCCCGCTTGATGGTGAACCAGGGCGGGAACTGGAACAGCAGCGCGCCCAGCTTGCCCGCGTCGACGAGCGGGTCCAGGGCGGACAGGAACCGCGTCCACACCTCCTCGTACGCCTGCGCGGGCAGGTCGTCCGGGTAGACGTTGCGCTTGTCCGTGTCCGGGCGCAGGTCCTTGTAGAGCGCGGAGACGCGGGTGGGGTGGCCGGTCAGCAGGCTGAACGCCTTGACGTTGAACGTGAACCCGGCCGGGGTGCGTTCGGCCCACAGCCGGGCGGTGCGCTCGGCCGGCGGCGAGTAGTAGGTGGCGTCCACCTCGACCAGCGGGAACTGCCGGGCGTAGTAGGACAGCCGGCGCTCCGGCGTGTCGGCGCTGTCCGGATACCAGCCGGAGTCGAGCAGCGTCCGGTCGGTCCACGAGGCGGTGCCCACCTTGATCTCACCCATGGTGGGAGTTCATCGCGTCGGCGGACCGACCGGCAACCGCATCGGCGTCAGGCCGCCCGCCGCTCCCGGGTCTGCTTGCAGGCCACGCAGGAGGTGGCGGACGGGAAGATCTCCAGCCGCTCCACCGGGATCGGGGCGGTGCAGCCCTCGCAGAAGCCGTAGGTGCCCTCGTCCAGGCGGGTCAGCGCGTGCTCGAACTGCGCCCGCCGGTCCAGGATGGTGCGCAGCAGCGACTGCGCGGTGTCCCGCTCGGCGGTCTTGGTGCCGCTGTCGGCCTGGTCGTCGCCGGCGGTGTCGCCGACCTCGACCAGCCGCAGCACGTGGCTCTGCGCCAGCGTCTGCTCGTACTCGGCGGTCAGCTCGTCGTACCGCGACCGCAGGGACTGCCGGATCTGGTCGACCTCCGCCTGGGAGCGGCCGGTGGCTGTCGTGTCGTGGACGAGCATCGCTGCCTGCCTTCCTACGTCCTCATACCGGACCGGGGCGGCCAGCGCCCCGGACCCCGGTCCGACTGTGGATGCGCGGGCGACGAGATCACCCGTGCTCTGTGAGCCGGGCGATTACCCCCGCCCACGGCGGGCCAAACCGGCTGTTTCCTGAGTGTTTCCGGTGAGTCCGTAGCCGCTGGTCAGGCCGCCTCGACCAGCGCGGGGCGGCGCGGGTCGTCGGCCCGGACCACCACGTCGGCGAAGGACGCGGGGTCGACCTCGTCGGCGTAGCGGGCGAAGGCGGGCAGCGTCCAGCGCAGCGCCGGGTCGGTACGCCGGTCCAGCGCCGCCGGGGACAGCACGAGGTGGACCGTGACGTCGAACGGCAACGCGCCGCCGAGCAGCAGCGCGCCGCTGACCACTACCACCCCGCCGGGCGGCAGATCCACGTACGCGGCCCGGCTGGCCCGATCGGCGGCGGCGTCCCAGAGCGACGGCAGCAGCCGGCCCGAGCCGTCCGGGCCGGCCGGGTCGAGCACCTCGCGGCGCAGTCCGGGTTC
>NZ_JAGPXV010000032.1:0-19920 GCF_018070405.1 Micromonospora sp. D75 | reverse complement strand
GTTCCTGCGTGGCGCCGGGCTGCTCACCGGCGCGGCGGCGGTGGCCGGGCTGGGCGGGCACTGGCTGGCCGGCCGGCGCGGCGTATCGGCGGCCCGGGACGCGGTGACGCTGCCCGCCCCGGTCGCGCCCGCCCCACCGGTGCCGGCCGGAGCGGACCTGTCGCTGTCCCGGCTCGCGCCGTACGTCACGCCGAACCGGGAGTTCTACCGGATCGACACCGCGCTGGTGGTGCCGCAGGTGGACCCGGTCACCTGGCGGCTGCGCATCCACGGGCGGGTCCGCAACCCGATCGAGCTGAGCTTCGACAACCTGCTCGCCCGCCCGCTGGTCGAGCGCTACGTGACGCTCGCCTGCGTCTCCAACGAGGTGGGCGGCGACCTGATCGGCAACGCGCGCTGGCTCGGCGTACCGATCAAGGACCTGCTGGACGAGGCCGACCCGGAGGACGGCGCGGACCAGGTGGTCGGGCGCGCCGTCGACGGCTGGACGTGCGGCACGCCCACCTCGGTGCTGCGCGACGGGCGGGACGCGCTGCTCGCGGTCGGCATGAACGGCGAGCCGCTGCCGATCCAGCACGGCTTCCCGGTGCGGATGGTGGTGCCGGGCCTCTACGGGTACGTCTCCGCGTGCAAGTGGATCACCGAGCTGGAGCTGACCAGCTTCGCCGACTTCGACGCGTACTGGGTGCCGCGCGGCTGGTCAGCGCAGGGTCCGGTCAAGACGCAGTCGCGGATCGACACGCCCCGGCCCCGCAGCCGTCCCGCCGCCGGTGCGGTGACCGTCGCCGGTGTGGCGTGGGCGCAGCACAGGGGCGTGCGGCGCGTCGAGGTACGCGTGGACGGCGGCCCCTGGCAGGAGGCGACGCTGGCCCCGGCAGTGTCGGCGGACACGTGGGTGCAGTGGTCGTGGCGGTGGGACGCCACACCGGGCGAGCACACGCTCCAGGTCCGGGCGACCGACAGCACCGGCGAGACCCAGACGGAACAGCGCGCCCCGGTCGCCCCCGACGGCGCGACGGGATGGCACACGGTAAGGGTCACAGTCACCTGACCCGCACCGTCGCGAGGACCGCTCTCGGTGGGGAGATGGCCTGCCCGTGCCACTGGCGGGTGCCTGCCGATCGGGTGCGCGCCGCTTGGCTCCGGCCTGAGTCCAGACGCCCGAGCGCTCACGAAAGAGATCTTGGTATGAAACGCCCCTATAGGGGCCGTTTCATACCAAGATCTATGTGGTGTCCTAGCCTCTGGAACGCCGATCCTGGTATTCGAAACGGTAGGCGAGTCGCCCAGCGGCGGCCTTCGCCGCGCCGGGGTGCGGGGGCCAGCGGATGCCCCGGGCCACGACACGACGCCGCGCCCCGGGATCCGGGGCGCGGCGTCGGGGGTCGTGAAGCCGGTCAGGCGACCTTGCGCTGGTCCGGCACGGCGGTGTTGTGCGGGCGGCCGAGGCGCGCCTCCAGCCGGGCGATGTCCACCTTGGTCTGGCGGCGGTCGGCCAGGTCCTCCCAGCCGAGCGCGAGCAGACGCAGCCGCTCGGACTCGCTGAACCCGCCCCAGACGCCGTACGGCTCGCGTACGGAGAGCGCGTGGGCGGCGCACTCGGCGCGTACCGGGCAGGCGCGGCAGACGGACTTGGCGCCCATCTCGCGGCGCAGCCGGGAGGAGCCGCGCTCGCCGTCCGGGTGGAAGAACTGCGCGCTGTCGCGGCCACGGCAGGCCCCGAGCCGCTGCCAGTCCCAGAGCTCGTCGATCGGTCCAGGCAGCCTACGTACGTTCGACATCAGCACCCCTCCTCCCGCGCGGCACCGCGGAGAATGTTCGTGGCCAGCTACCGGGCGGCGGTCCGCGCGGGATGCCGGTTCCGGATGAACCCCTCGGTACCCGAGCGGTCCGCGCCTCACACATCTGTGATCGAAAACCTCGGACAGTCGGTGGCATATGCCCCATCTGTCGGAAAAGTTCGGATGATTGCCCGGAACCCCCTCCCGAGCCCACCTCCGCATGGTCTGCTCTGAGTCGGAGAGGAGACCACTGTGCGTAGTGTTCTTGTGTGCGTTCGGACACCATTGGCGGCCCAGCATCTGACCTCCGCGGCGGCGCGGCTCGGGCTGTCCGGCGTCGTCCGGACGGCCGTCTCCGATCCGGAGGTGATGTTGCGGCTCGCGGAGCGCCCGGTGGACGTGGTGCTCGCCGACACCGCGCTGACCCGGCCGGACAGCGCCGGTTTCGTGCGCCGGGTGCTGGCCCGCGCGCCGCAGGCGGCGGTGCTGCTGCTCGGGGCCGAGGAGTCGGAGTCGGCGGCGGCCACCATCAGCGCCGGAGCGCGTGGCCTGATCCAGAACGCGGACCACGATCTGACCAGCGCGGTCGCCAAGGCGCTGCTGCTGCTGTCCGCTCCCGGCCGGAGCAACAGGCACCGGGTGGCGGACACCGCCCGGGACGCGGCAGCGGTCGGCGGTCCGGCCCGGTCGGCGGGGCGTACCCCGGGTGGGCCCGGCTGGCCGGCGGTGGCGCCGGTGGACGCGGCCGGCCTGCCCACGGTGGTGCCGGTGCAGCGGGGTGAGGACGCGGAGGATCCGGCGGCGGCCGACGCGGCGGAGGCGGCCCGCCCGGGCGCCGGTCAGCGGCCGGCCCGGACGCCGCGCGGTGCCATCGGGCTGACCGAGCGGGAGCTTCAGGTGCTGCTCGGCATGGCCGAGGGCAAGAGCAACGCGGAGATCGGGCGGGAGTTGTTCGTCTCCGAGGACACGGTCAAGACGCACGCCCGACGGTTGTTCCGCAAGCTCGGGGCGCGGGACCGGGCACACGCCGTGGCGGCCGGCTTCCGGGCCGGCCTGGTCGCCTGACCCGGGCGGGAGTCACTCCGACGCGGAGTCGTCGGTGCCCTCGGTGAGCGTGTCGTGCACGCCGTCGGCGTAGCCACGGGCGTAGTCCCAGCTCACGTAATGGTCCGGGTCCGGGTCGTAGGCCGGTTCGTGCACCCGGGGGCGCCCCGAGTTGAGCAGGTGGCGCAGGTTGCCGCGCAGCAGGTCCCAGTCGAAGTAGTGCGGCTCGCGGCAGTCCTCGCACTCGATCACCAGGCCGCGCACCCCGATCGGCTGGAGCAGCGCCTGGTAGATCTCCAGATCGGCGAGGTCCTCCAGCACGTCCTGGCGTTCGACGTCGGTCAGCGGGTCGAGCGCGTCGTCGTCGCCGGGATCGTGCAGACCGGCAGCCGGATCGGCAGGGTCGCCGTTGAACGGGTCGATGGGCTCGTCGTGCACCCCCTCACCGTAGTCCCCGGGCCGCCGGAAAGCCCGCCCCAGGCCGCGCTGTGGCCCGGCCTACCCCCGGGCCCGCCGCTGCCCGGACGGGAACGGGCCAGTGGGTACGATGAGGCGACGCGCCGTCACCAGGCGCCTGCCGGTGCCCCCGCGCGCCGCCTCGCTGCAGCCCGATCGACCAGCTCAGGGGAGCAATCGTGGAGAATTCGCCCAGCACCGAGATCCCGGCCGGCACCGACGGCGGGGAGCTGGGTGGCCATCTGCCCGAGCTGCCGGCCGGTTCGGCCCGGGTGGTACCGCTCGGGTTGACCTTCGACGACGTGCTCCTGCAGCCGGGCGAGTCGGACGTCGTACCCAGCCGGGTGAACACCCGTACCCGCCTGACCCGCAACATCGAGCTGACCGTGCCGCTGCTGTCCAGCGCGATGGACACGGTCACCGAGGGGCGGATGGCGATCGCCATGGCCCGCCAGGGCGGCATCGGCGTGCTGCACCGCAACCTGTCGGTGGAGGACCAGGCGCTCCAGGTCGACCTGGTGAAGCGCTCCGAGTCCGGCATGATCACCAACCCGGTGACCGCCAGCCCGGACGACACGCTGCGCGAGGTCGACGCGCTCTGCGGTCGCTACCGCATCTCCGGCGTGCCGGTGATCGACGGGCAGGGCCAGCTGGTCGGCATCGTCACCAACCGCGACATGCGCTTCGTCTCCGACCCGGCCACGCCGGTCCGCGAGATCATGACGCGCACCCCGCTGATCACCGCCCCGGTCGGGGTGAGCAAGGACGACGCGCTCGGCCTGCTGCGCCAGCACAAGATCGAGAAGCTGCCGATCGTGGACGCGGGCGGCAAGCTGCGCGGCCTGATCACGGTGAAGGACTTCACCAAGAGCGAGCAGTACCCGAACGCGACCAAGGACGACGCGGGCCGGCTCCGGGTCGCCGCCGCGGTGGGCGTGGGCGAGGACGGCTACAAGCGGGCCCGTGCCCTCGTCGACGCCGGCGTGGACGTGGTCATCGTGGACACCGCGCACGGGCACCAGCGGGCCGTGCTGGAGATGGTGGCCCGGCTCAAGCGGGACGTCAGCATCGACATCGTGGGCGGCAACATCGCCACGTACGCGGGCGCGAAGGCGCTCGTCGAGGCCGGCGCGGACGGCGTGAAGGTGGGCGTCGGCCCGGGCGCCATCTGCACCACCCGGATCGTGGCCGGGGTCGGCGTACCGCAGATCACCGCGATCATGGAGGCGGCCCGTGCCGCCCGCCCGGCCGGCGTGCCGGTGATCGGTGACGGCGGCATCCAATACTCCGGCGACATCGCCAAGGCGCTCGTCGCCGGTGCCGACACGGTGATGCTCGGCAGCCTGCTGGCCGGCTGCGAGGAGAGCCCCGGCGAGCTGATCTTCATCAACGGCAAGCAGTACAAGGCGTACCGGGGGATGGGCTCGCTCGGCGCGATGCAGTCGCGTGGCCAGGGCAAGTCCTACTCCAAGGACCGTTACTTCCAGCAGGACGTGCTCGCCGAGGACAAGCTGGTCCCGGAGGGCGTCGAGGGCCAGGTGCCCTACCGGGGTCCGCTGTCCGCCGTCGCCCACCAGCTCATCGGCGGCCTCCGCGCCGCCATGGGGTACGTGGGCGCGGAGAGCATCCCGGAGCTGCACCGGCGTGGCCAGCTCATCCGGATCACCGCGGCCGGGCTCAAGGAGAGCCACCCGCACGACATCCAGATGACGGTCGAGGCGCCCAACTACCACTCCCGCTGACCCACCACCCCCAACCACCTGGAGTCCCTCATGCGTGACGTGGTCGAGATCGGGCTGGGCAAGACCGCGCAGCGCGGCTACCACCTGGACGACATCGCCATCGTGCCGAGCCGCCGCACCCGGGACGTCGACGACGTCTCCACGGCATGGCAGCTCGACGCGTACCAGTTCGGCATCCCCTGCGTCGGCCACCCCTCGGACGCGACCATGAGCCCCGCCTCGGCGGTCCGGCTGGGCCAGCTCGGCGGCCTCGGCGTGCTCAACGTCGAGGGCCTCTGGACCCGGTACGAGAACCCGGCCAAGGTGCTGGAGGAACTGGCCGGTCTCGGCGAGGACGCGCGGGCGACCAAGCGCCTCCAGGAGGTCTACGCCGAGCCGATCCGGCCCGACCTGATCGCCGAGCGGGTACGCGAGCTGCGCGAGGGCGGCGGCACGGTGGCGGTGCGGGTATCGCCGCAGCACACGCTCGCGCTGGCCCCGGTGATCCTCGACGCCGGCGTGGACATCCTGGTCATCCAGGGCACGCTCGTCTCGGCCGAGCACGTCTCCACCACCGACGAGCCGCTGAACCTCAAGGAGTTCATCGCCGACCTTGACCTGCCGGTCATCGTCGGCGGCTGCACCGACTACAAGACCGCGCTGCACCTGATGCGTACCGGCGCGGCCGGTGTGATCGTGGGCATCGGCGGCGACGACTGGTCGACCACCGAGTCGGTGCTCGGCATCCGGGTGCCGATGGCCACCGCGATCGCCGACGCCGCCGCTGCCCGCCGCGACTACCTGGACGAGACCGGCGGCCGGTACGTGCACCTGATCGCCGACGGCGACATGCAGACCTCCGGCGACATCGCCAAGGCACTCGGCTGCGGCGCGGACGCGGTGATGCTCGGCGAGCCGCTGTCGCTCTGCGAGGAGGCGCCGGCCGGTGGCGCCTGGTGGCACTCCGCGGCCAGCCACCCGTCGCTGCCCCGGGGCGCGTTCGAGGTGGCCGGCGAGCCGCTCGGCTCGATGGAGAAGCTGCTGTTCGGCCCGGCCGACGAGCCGGACGGCCAGCTCAACCTCTTCGGCGGCCTGCGCCGCGCGATGGCCAAGTGCGGCTACCGCGACCTGAAGGAGTTCCAGAAGGTCGGGCTGGTCCTCGACCGCTGAGCACCGCTGAGCACCGGCTGAGCACCGCATGACGGCGCGGGCGGCGGCCCGGACGTGTTCCGGCCCCGCCCGCGCCGTCGCGCGTCTAGGCTCGCCGGGTGAGACGGGGGCGGATCTGGGCGGCAGGGCTGGTGGCGGCGCTGGCGGTGAGCGGATGCACGGGCGGCGACGACAACGGGTTCCGGCCGGGCGCGGCGGACGCCGGTGACCCGTACGTGCCGGGGGCCGGCAACGGCGGCTACGACGTGGGCCACTACGCGCTCGACGTGCGCTACGACCCGGCCGGCGACAGGCTCGCCGGCACCGCCACGCTGACCGCCACCACCACCCGTGCGCTGTCCCGGTTCCAGCTCGACCTGGCCGGGCTGGACGTCGAGCGGGTCCGGGTGGACGGGGAGGCGGTGAAGCACCGCCACGACGGCGCCGAGCTGATCGTCACCCCGCCGCGCGGGCTGCCGTCGGGGAAGCGGCTCACCGTCGAGGTGACGTACGGCGGGGTGCCGCAACCGCTGCCGAACGCCGAACTCGGCGACGGCGGCTTCCACGCCACACCGGACGGCGCGATCGCGCTCGGCCAGCCGGAGTCGGCGAGCACCTGGTACCCGGTCAACGACCACCCGTCGGACAAGGCGACCTACGACTTCACGATCACCGTGCCGGACGGGCTCGCCGCGCTCGCGAACGGCGTGCCGCAGGGCAAGACCTCAAGCGGCGGCTGGACCACCTGGCGCTGGTCGGAGCGCGCACCGATGGCCAGCTACCTGAGCACGCTGGTGATCGGCGACTACCGGGTCAGCACCGGCACGCACGCGGGCAAGCCGCTGGTCACCGCCGTCGCCGAGGCGCTGCCCGCGGACGGGCCGGCCGCCGCGTCGGTGGCCCGCACCGGTGAGATCGCCGACTTCCTGGCCGAGCGGTTCGGTCCGTACCCGTTCGAGGCGTACGGCGGGATCGTGGTGGCCGACGAGCGCATCCGGTACGCGCTGGAGACGCAGAGCCGGCCGGTCTACGGGCCGGGCTTCTTCCGGGGCGACCGCCCGAACACCGAGGTGGTCGCGCACGAGCTGGCCCACCAGTGGTTCGGCGACAGCGTCTCGGTGGCCCGGTGGAGCGACATCTGGCTCAACGAGGGCTTCGCCACGTACGCCGAATGGCTCTGGGCCGAGCACGACGGCGGCCGGACGGTGGCGCAGACGGTCGCCGAGCGGTACGCGGACACCGACTGGTCGAAGCCCACTGTCGACCCGGGCCGGTCCGGGATGTTCGGCGACGCGGTCTACCAGCGGGGCGCGCTCGCGGTGCACGCGCTGCGCCGCGCGGTCGGCGACGAGACGTTCTACCGGGTGCTGCGCGGCTGGCTGGCGCAGCACCGCAACGGCAACGTCACCACCGCCGACTTCGTCGGGTACGCCGAACGCACGTCGGGGCGGCCGTTGCGGACGCTGCTGGACGCCTGGCTGGTCGGCGCGACGGCTCCCGGAATGCCGGGAGGTGGGCGTGAGCGGCGCGGGGTAGGCTGCCGCGGGCGGAGCGGCCCGTGGGCGGGGCCGCTGTTCGGGACCCCGGAGGGATCGAGGCGATGACGCGGCGCGGCGGACGACGACGGCTCGGGCTGCTGGCCTGCACGACGCTGCTGGTGGCCGGCTGCGGCTCGGCCGAGCCGGACCCGGGACCGGCGTCTCCCACCACTGCCGCCCCGGCGGCCACGCGCAGCTTCGCGGCGGGCGCGGCCGGCGCGGGCGACCCCTACTTCCCGAGCTACGGCAACGGTGGCTACGACGTCGCGCACTACACCGTGAAGGTGCGCTACGACCCGGAGACGGACAAGCTCAGCGGCACCACCACGATGCGGGCCACCGCGACCGCCGACCTGTCCGCGTTCAACCTGGACCTGGCCGGGCTGACCGTCCGCTCGGTGACTGTGGACGGCGCCGCCGCCCGGCACAGCCGTACCGGCAACGAACTGGTGGTCACCCCGGCCACCGGGCTGACCTCCGGCAACGGGTTCACCGCCGAGATCCGGTACGACGGGCGGCCGGAGCCGCTGCGTACCGAGTCGCTGGGTGAGGGCGGCTGGCTGCACACCTCGGACGGGGCGATCGCGCTCGGTCAGCCGGAGTCGGCGAGCACCTGGTTCCCGGTGAACGACCACCCGTCGGACAAGGCGACCTACGACTTCGAGATCACCGTCCCAAAGGGACTGACGGCGGTCTCCAACGGCGTGCCGAAGGGGAAGTCGACAAGCGGCGACTGGACCACCTGGAAATGGTCGGAGGGCGCGCCGGCGGCCAGCTACCTGACCACCGTGGCGATCGGGAAGTTCCGGGTCACCACCGGTGAGCACAAGGGGCGGCCGGTGTACAGCGCGGTCACCACGCAGCTGCCCCAGGGCGCCCCGGACCGGTCGATCGCGCGTACCGTCGAGGTCGCCGACTACCTGGAGAGCGTCTTCGGGCCGTACCCGTTCGACTCGTACGGCGGCGTGGTGATCGACGACGACCGGATCCGGTACGCGCTGGAGACGCAGAGCCGTCCGGTCTACTCGGCCAGCTTCTTCCGGCAGGGCGACAACACCGGCGTGGTCGCGCACGAGCTGGCCCACCAGTGGTACGGCAACAGCGTGTCGATCCAGCGCTGGCAGGACATCTGGCTCAACGAGGGGCTGGCCACGTACGCCGAGTGGCTGTGGGCCGAGCACAGCGGCTCGACCACCGTGCAGCGCACGTTCGAGCAGAAGTACGCGAACGCCGGCTCGCAGGTGTGGCGGACGCCGCCGGGCAAGCCGGGGGTGGAGAACCTGTTCAGCCGCTCGGTCTACGACCGGGGCGGGATGACTGTGCACGCGCTGCGGGTGGCGGTGGGCGACACCGCGTTCTTCACCGTCCTGCGTACCTGGGCGGCGGAGCGGAAGAACGGCAACGCCACCACAGCCGACTTCGTCGCGCTGGCCGAGCGGGTCTCGGGCAAGAAGCTGGCGAAGGTCTTCGACCCGTGGCTGTACGGCACCGAGCGCCCGCCCGCCCCGAAACCGCTGTAGGTCCTCAGTTCTTGACGCGCAGCGACGGGTGGGCGGTCAGGAAGGCGTCGGCCCGCCCGTCGCGCAGCGCGGTGAGGAAGTCGCGGCCCAGCGGCTTGAGCTGCTCGCCCCGGTACGCGCCGCCGCTGCTCACCCCGGCGCCGGGCAGCACGACGAGCGTGAGCCGGTCGGCGGGCAGGCCACCGAGGGCGTACGCGAAGTCGACCAGGTCGCGGCCGCCTCCGGCGTACACCAGGGTCTTGCCGAGCGCGGCGACCACCTGCTCGACCCGCTGCGGGTCGCGCGCGGTGCCCTGGTCGACGATCTTGCGGGCCAGCGCCCGGAGCAGTTGCTGCTGGTGCCGCTGCCGGGTGTAGTCGCCGCCCGCGGTGTAGCGCTGCCGCGCGTAGTCCAGCGCCTGCCAGCCGGTCAGGTGCCGGGTGCCCTTCTCGTAGACCATCTGCGGCCCGGTGTAGCCGCCGCCGGTCAGCGTCCGCATGGTGCCGTCCGGGCGGCGGTGCCGGGACTCGACCCGCTGGTCGACGTAGAGGTCCACCCCGCCGAGCGTGTCCACCAGCTTGTCGAAGCCGCCGAACGTGATCACCACGCCGGCGTCGATGCGCAGCCCGGTGTAGCGGGAGACGGTGGTGCGCAGCAGCTCGTACCCCTGGGCGGTGCTGGGGTTGGCCTTGTCGCCCGGCACCCGGCTGCCGTAGCTCATCGCGTGGGTGAGCTTGGTCCGGCCGCCCGGGTAGCGCGCCTTCGGGTAGGCGGGGATGTCCACCACCAGGTCGCGGGGGAGCGAGAACAGGTACGCCCGGTCCAGCCCGGCGGGTACGTGCAGCAGCAGCACGGCGTCGGCGTGCGGCTCCCAGCCGGGGATGCTGACCCGGGTGTCGACGCCGACGAGCAGCAGGTTGAGCGGGCCTTTCAGGTCGGCGCCGGGCGGCGGCGTCGGGCTGGCGGTGGTCGGGGCGGGCGTCGGCGAGGCCGGTGGCGTGGTGCTCGGCGCGGCGGCCGGGGCGGCCGGACGGTTCGCCACCAGCCGGGTGGTCACCACCGCTCCGGTGGCGACCAGCAGCGCGGCCACCAGCGCGGCCAGGCCCAGCAGGCGTCGTCTCGTCACGTTCGTGCCTCCCCGTGTGATTCGACGCGCCAGGAGGGCCCAGAGGTTGCAGTGGTGGGAATCCCGGCGATCGAGCGCTCTGCATGATGTGCGAAAAGGTCTCGTTGGCGCTATAGCTACTCGTCGGTAATGATGCGTCCATGCGCTACGACGTGGTCGTCATCGGGTCCGGGTTCGGCGGCAGCGTCACCGCGCTGCGGCTGGCCGAGAAGGGTTACTCGGTCGGCGTCCTGGAGGCCGGGCGGCGGTTCGCCGACGACGAGTTCCCGCGTACGTCCTGGCGGGCGCGACGGTTCCTCTGGGCGCCCCGGCTCGGCTGCTTCGGGCTCCAGCGGATCACGCTGCTGCGCTCGGCCGACCGCAAGGCCGGCGGCGGCGTGCTCGTGCTCTCCGGCGCCGGGGTGGGCGGCGGCTCGCTCGTCTACGCGAACACGCTCTACGAGCCGCTCGACGCGTTCTACGCCGACCCGCAGTGGCGCGACATCACCGACTGGCGCGACGAGCTGGCCCGCCACTACGACCAGGCGAAGCGGATGCTCGGCGTCACCACGTACCCGATCGACACCCGCGCGGACCAGGCCGTCCGCGCGGTGGCCGAGCGGATGGGGGTGGCGCACACCTACCACCCGACGCCGGTCGGCGTGCACATCGGGCGGCCGGGCGAGCGGGTGGCCGACCCGTACTTCGGCGGGGCCGGCCCGGACCGCACCGGGTGCAGCCACTGCGGGTCGTGCATGACCGGCTGCCGGCACGGCGCCAAGAACACGCTCGTGAAGAACTACCTCTGGCTGGCCGAGCGGCTCGGCGTGCAAGTGCACCCGCTGACCACCGTGACCGCCGTCCGCCCCGACCCGGCCGGCGGCTACGCGGTGCACACCGAACGCACCGGCGCCTGGCTGCGCAAGCGGCGCGAGGTGATCCACGCCGACCAGGTGGTCTTCGCGGCCGGCGCGCTCGGCACCCAGCGGCTGCTGCACGAGATGAAGGCGACCGGCGCGCTGCCGGCGCTCTCGCCCCGCCTCGGCGAGCTGACCCGCACCAACTCCGAGGCCATCCTCGGCGCCTCGGTGGCGCCCGGCGCGGCCCGGAAGCGCGGCGTCGACTTCACCGAGGGGGTGGCGATCACCAGCTCGTTCCACCCCGACCCGCAGACCCACATCGAGCCGGTCCGGTACGGCAAGGGCTCCAACGCGATGGGCCTGCTCCAGTCGCTGCTCGTCGACGGCGGTCCCCGCCGCGCCCGGCGCTGGCTGGGCAGCATCGTCCGGCAGCCCCGGCTGGCGGCGCGGATGCTGTCCGTACGCCGCTGGTCCGAGCGCACCGTGATCGCGCTCGTCATGCAGTCGGTCGACAACTCGCTGACCACCCGCTACCGCCGGGGCCGGCTGGTCTCCGGCCCCGGCCACGGCGCGCCCAACCCGACCTGGATCCCGGCCGGCAACACGGCGGCCCGGCTGCTCGCCGAGGAGATCGGCGGCACCCCGGGCGGGGCGGTCACCGAGCCGTTCAACATCCCGGTGACCGCGCACATCCTCGGCGGCGCGGTCATCGGCGCCTCCCCGGACGAGGGCGTCATCGACCCCTGGCACCGGGTGTACGGCCACCCGGGGCTGCACGTGGTGGACGGCGCGGCGGTCTCGGCGAACCTGGGCGTCAACCCGTCGCTGACGATCACCGCGCAGGCCGAGCGGGCCATGTCGTACTGGCCGAACAAGGACGAGGCGGACCCGCGCCCGGCGCTCGGCTCGCCGTACACCCGGGTCGCGCCGGTCCCGCCGCGGCGGCCGGCCGTCCCCGCGCACGCCCCCGCCGCCCTGCGGTGAAAGGAAGGGCCCCTTCTTAACGCCTCCGGTAGAGGAAGGGGCCCCTGTTAACACATTCACCCCGCCACACCGCCGGGGCGCGTCCGCGCGCCCGGTGACTGTCGGTAGGCTTTGCGCACATGAGCACGCCTCGCCCCGTCCTCGTGGTGGACTTCGGAGCCCAGTACGCCCAGCTCATCGCGCGCCGTGTCCGCGAGGCGAAGGTCTACTCGGAGATCGTCCCGCACTCCATGCCGGTGTCCGAGATGCTGGCGAAGAACCCCGCCGCGATCATCCTGTCCGGCGGTCCGGCCAGCGTGTACGCGCCGGACGCGCCCCAGATCGACGCCGGCGTGTTCACCGCCGACGTGCCGGTCTTCGGCATCTGTTACGGCTTCCAGGCCATGGCCCAGGCGCTCGGTGGCACCGTCGCGCGCACCGGCAACCGCGAGTACGGCGGCACCCCGCTGCGCCCGCGCCTGACCGAGCCCGGCGTGCTGCTGCGCGACCTCCCGGCCGACCTGCCGGTCTGGATGAGCCACGGCGACTGCGTCACCGAGGCGCCGGAGGGCTTCACCGTCACCGCCGAGTCGGCGGGCGCCCCGGTCGCCGCGTTCGAGGACCTGGCCGGCCGCCGCGCCGGCGTGCAGTTCCACCCGGAGGTCGGGCACACCGCGCACGGCCAGGAGATGCTCACCCGCTTCCTGTACGACATCGCGGGCATCGAACCGACGTGGACGCCGTCGAACATCATCGACGAGCAGGTCGCCCGGATCCGCGAGCAGATCGGCGACAAGGAGGTCATCTGCGGTCTCTCCGGCGGCGTCGACTCGGCGGTCGCCGCGGCGCTCGTGCACCGTGCCGTGGGCGACCAGCTCACCTGCGTGTTCGTGGACCACGGCCTGCTGCGGGCCGGTGAGACCGAGCAGGTCGAGAAGGACTACGTCGCCGCCACCGGCATCAAGCTGAAGGTGGTCGACGCCCGGGAGCGGTTCCTCGGCGCGCTGGCCGGGGTGACCGACCCGGAGCAGAAGCGCAAGATCATCGGCCGGGAGTTCATCCGGGTCTTCGAGGCCGCCGCCCGGGAGATCGCGGCGCACGGCGACGTGGAATACCTGGTGCAGGGCACGCTCTACCCGGACGTGGTGGAGTCCGGCGGCGGCACCGGCACCGCCAACATCAAGAGCCACCACAACGTCGGCGGCCTCCCCGAGGACCTGAAGTTCTCACTGGTCGAGCCGCTGCGCACGCTGTTCAAGGACGAGGTTCGCACGATCGGCCTGGAGCTGGGCCTGCCCGAGGCGATGATCTGGCGGCACCCGTTCCCCGGCCCGGGCCTGGCCATCCGGATCATCGGCGCGGTCGACGAGGAGCGTCTCGCCGTGCTCCGCAAGGCCGACCTGATCGCCCGGCAGGAGCTGACCACTGCCGGCCTGGACCGGGGCGTCTGGCAGTTCCCGGTGGTGCTGCTGGCCGACGTCCGCAGCGTCGGGGTGCAGGGTGACGGGCGCACCTACGGTCACCCGGTGGTGCTACGCCCGGTCTCCAGCGAGGACGCGATGACCGCCGACTGGTCCCGGCTGCCCTACGACGTGGTGGCCCGGATCTCCACCCGGATCACGAACGAGGTCGCCGAGGTCAACCGCGTGGTCCTGGACGTGACGAGCAAGCCGCCGGGCACCATCGAGTGGGAGTGACGCCGCTCAGGCCGCGGGCGGCGGTCCGGCGTCCGGCCCGGTCGGCGGGACCGGCGGCCACCCGGGCGCGGTGCCCGGCGGGTGCGGCCAGGCGGGCGCGCCGGCCGGCTCCTCGGGCATCAGGAACCACATGATCGGGTACGCGAGCGCGGCGAGCCCGCCGGTGAGCACCGTGGCGGTCGCGAAGATCACCCGGATCAGTGTGGGGTCGGCGGCGAAGTAGCGGCCGAGGCCGCTCGCCACGCCGGCGATCATGCGGTCGCTGATCGGGCGGCGAAGCTGCTTGTACGGGGCGTGGGAGGGATTCGGAGAGGTCATGTCTCCACGGTCCCGCGCGCCGCGGCGGGCGACCTCGGTGACCGCCCGGAGCCCTACCCTGATGCGTCCCTGAGACGCCAGCGAAGAGTCAGGAATCTGACTCTTTTCGATCCCGGTAACCCGCTCCGGGGAGAATTTGATCCCGTGACCACCTCGCTGGAGCCGCTCCGCAGGATCGCGGCATACGCAGTTTGTGCTGATTCAAACGGCCGAGTGTTGCTGGTCCGCGCATCGGAGCGCTCCGGCACCCCCGGCACCTGGTCGCTCCCCGGAGGAGCGGTCGACCACGGTGAGGACCCCAAGCACACAGTCGTCCGGGAGACCGCGGCCGAGACCGGGCTCTCGGTCGCCGTCGCCGGCCTCCAGGACGTGCTCGCCGACATGCGGGCCCTGCCCGAGCGGCGCATCACGATCCACACCGACCGCCTCCTCTACACCGTCTCGGTACGCGGCGGGACGCTCACCGAGCGGATCGACCGCCCGACCGACCTGGCCCGCTGGTTCACCCTCGACGAGGCCCGGGAGCTGCCGCTGCGGTCGTTCACCGCGCGTGCGCTGGGCCTGCCCACCTCCACCGACGACATCGTGCCGGAGGAGGTGCCCGAGTTCCCCTCGTTCTACGCCGTGCCCGGCCCGGACGGGCTGCACCGGGCGCAGCGCTTCGCCGCGTACGCGGTGGTGACCGACCCGGAGGAGCGCGTGCTGCTGACCCGGGTGTCCGACGGCTACCCGGGCGCCGGTTGCTGGCACCTGCCCGGTGGCGGCACCGACTACGGCGAGCAGCCGGGCGCGGCGCTGATCCGGGAGCTGGTCGAGGAGACCGGGCAGACCGGCCGCCTGGTCGAGCTGCTCGGCGTGGCCAGCCACCGGGACGCCGCCTCGCTCGGCCCGGAGGGCTACCCGATCGACTGGCACGGCGTACGCGCCTTCTACCGGGTTGTGGTCGACCAGCCGGCGCCGCCCACGGTGGCCGACGTCGGCGGCTCCACCTGCGAAGCCCGCTGGTTCCGGCGCGAGGAACTCGGCGCCCTGCCCACCGACCGCCTCACCGAGGTGACCGCCGAGGCGGTCCAGGCCGCCCATCTCCTCTAGACCCACCCGACCCGCTCACACCCGCGCCCCACTCCGGCGATCATGAAGTTGACGGCGGGAAATGTCCGCCCCGGTACCGCTAACCTCATGATCGACGGAGTGGGGCGCTCGGGTGCGGGGGAGTGGTGCGGGTGGAGCAGCAGCGGCGGGTCGGGGCGTACGGGATGCTGCGGGACTCCGAGGGGCGGGTGCTGCTGGCGCGTGGCTCGGCGAAGTGCCCGTACCCGGGGGTGTGGCAGCTGCCCGGCGGCGGCGTCGAGCACGCGGAACACCCGGCCGACGCGGTGGTCCGCGAGTTCGCCGAGGAGACCGGGCTGACCGTCGCGCCCGGCGCGATCCGGGCCGCCGTCGCCGACGTGACCGCGTTCCGCGCCGAGAACGTCGCGATGCACACCGACCGGTTGATCTTCGACGTCGAGGCGCGCGGCGGGCGGCTGCGACCCGAGCCCGCCGGCGGCACCGACGAGGTGGGCTGGTTCACCCCGCAGGAGGCGGCGAGCCTCCCGCTGATGGTGTTCACCGCCGAGCTGCTCGGCCTGCCGGTGACTCCGCTGCCGGCCGACATGCCCCGCGGGCTGCCCGTCGACCCGGCCGGGCCGGCCGTCGACCGACGGCAGCGCTTCGCCGCGTACGGGCTGGTCACCGATCCGGCCGACCGGGTGCTGCTCACCATGATCGCCGACGGCTACCCGGGCGCGGGCCGCTGGCACCTGCCCGGCGGCGGCACCGACCACGGCGAGCAGCCGGCCACCGGGCTGCTGCGTGAGCTGGTCGAGGAGGCCGGACAGCTGGGCCGGGTGGTCGACCTGATGACGGTGGACAACCTGCACAACCCGGCCGCGCTCGGCCCGGAGGGCCGGCCGCTGGACTGGCACGGCATCCGGGTGATCTACCGGGTACGCGTGGACGCGCCGACCGAGGCGGTGGTGACCGAGCTGGCCGGTGGCTCCACCGCCCGGGCGGCCTGGTTCGCGCCGGAGCAGGTCGGCGGCCTGTCGATGACCGATGTGGCGGCCCGCGCCACCGGGCAGCGGGTGAGGTGAATCGCTCGCCGAGCCGCCCTGGGTGACCTCCGGTACAGTCGGAAGGAAGGGTTGGCCGACAAAAACGGACGTTGAAGCCCGAGATGGGAATGATTGAGCGGTTCGTGCGGTTAAGGGAGATATAAGTACCGCCGGCAGCTATCGCCAAGCCCCTGTTCCCTGTGCAATGGTGTACTCCGCAAAAGGGCTGCCGGACCCGAAAGGTCCGGCACGAGACAGCCGGACACCCGCCCCGTCGAGGGCGGCCAGCCGATCCGGTGATGGAGGAAACGTGCCGAGAGCCCCATGGCGCCGGCGTCGTACGACTGACAGTCCGCGCCCCGCAGGGCGTCGCTGGGCGGGCCGGTTGCGCCGCAGCAGCACGTTCGCCCGCCAGGTGCTGCTGGTCCGGGTGGGCCGCCGGGACGGCGCGGCCGTTCCGGGGACCGACCTGGTCACCCCCGACCACCGTTACGCAGACCGCCAGCGTCTCCGCTACGGCCGGCTCGACACCGACATCGAGGTGGTACGCCCGGTCAGCCCGGCGCTCGCCCCGGCCGCCCCGGTCGACGACGAGTCATCGGCGATGTCGATCCCGCTCCTGCCGGGTGAGCGCACCGCCG
The DNA here is from genome assembly GCF_018070405.1 of Micromonospora sp. D75. Classification (NCBI taxonomy): domain Bacteria; kingdom Bacillati; phylum Actinomycetota; class Actinomycetes; order Micromonosporales; family Micromonosporaceae; genus Micromonospora; species Micromonospora sp. D75. Next base: position 3,052 of record NZ_JAGPXV010000032.1, on the reverse strand, counting down.
CCCGCCGGGTCAAGTTCGCGCTCGTCAACGCGTGCACGCTGAGCAGCCTCATGCTCGGCATGCTGGCCATCTTCCTGGCCATGCGCGGTGACGTGCAGATCGCCGCGGTCTGCCTGATCGCGTGCGTCGCGTTCGACGGCCTCGACGGCGCGCTGGCCCGCAAGCTCGGCGTGGCCAGCCCGTTCGGCGCGCAGATGGACTCGCTCGCCGACATGTGCTCCTTCGGCCTCGCCGCGCCGGTGGTGGTCTACGCCTCGCTGGCCGGTTCGGTGCCCCCGGCGGCCGCCGCGGTCTCCTGCGCGCTCGTCGCCGCCTGCGCGGCGATCCGGCTCGCCCGGTTCAACGTCTCGCCGAAGGACGGCCGCTTCTTCTGCGGTGTGCCGACCACCATGGCGGCGGCAGTGCTGGCCCTGACCGTGGCCATCGGCGTGCCGGTACCCGGCCTGGTGATGGTGGCCGGCGTGGCGCTGCTCGCCTTCGCCATGGTGTCGAGCTTCCCGTACGCCAAGCTCGCCCGGCTGCTGAAGCTGCCGCCGTGGCTCTGGCTGGCCCCGGTGATCGGCGCGCTCGTCGACATCCGGCTCACGTTCGCCCTCGTGGTGGTGGGCTACCTGGTCAGCGGGCCGCTGCTCTGGCTGCACCAGCGCCGTACCGCCTGATCCGAGAACGACAGAAGGGGCGCCGCCGCAGCGGCGCCCCTTCTTCGTGTCCGGCGTTCAGCGCCAGCGGGCGATCACCGTCGCGCCGCCGACCACCTTGTCGCCCGGACCGACCAGCGGGTCCGCCGCGTCGGCCGGCAGGTAGACGTCGGTACGCGAGCCGAACCGGATCAGGCCGAAGCGCTCACCCCGGGCCAGCAGCGAACCGACCGGCGCCCGCTGCACGATCCGGCGGGCGATCAGCCCGGTGCGCTGCGCCACGACCACGGTGCCATGGTCGGTGTCCAGCACCGTGTACGCCGCCACGTTGTGCTCGGCATCAGGCTTCATGGCGTTGACGAACCCGCCGTCGGCGACGAAGTAGTCGACCACCTTGCCGGCCACCGGGGCGCGGTTGACGTGCACGTCCAGCACGGACAGGAACACCGCGATCCGCAGCCACTCACCGTCGCCGAAGCGCTCGTCCTGCAGGCGCTGCACGGAGAGCACCTGGCCGTCCGCCGAGGCGACCACTGCCGACGGGTCCTCCGGCACGTCCCGCTCCGGGTCCCGGAAGAACGCGGCCACCGGCGCGGCGGCCAGCGCCGGCAGCAGCCAGAGCTTCGACTTCGGGCGGGCGGCCCGGGCCAGGGCGGCCAGGCCGAGCGTGATGCCGGCGGCGGCCACCCCGTTCGAGTCGATGTGCATGCCCCGGGTCAGCGGCACGCTCGACGGCCGGTACGCCGGGGACAGCGAGGCCGCGAGCGCGACCGGCGCCGGGGTGAACCGCAGGTGGTGCACGCGTACCGGCGGGGTGTTGCGCAGCACCAGGTCGGTGCGTACGCCGTGCAGCACGCCCTGCCGGTCCAGTTCGCCGTCCGCGCCCTCGGTGCGGAACAGCGGCGCGGCGACGCTCAGCACCGCGCCGTCGGCCAGGTATTTCGTCAGCCCGTCCACAGCGGCACGCGCCTGCTCGGCGGTGCCGGTGAACGGCTCGGCGACGACCACCACGGCGGCGGCGTCCGCCTCGGCGAGGGTGTCGACCACCCGTACCCGGTCGGCGACCCAACGGCCCTGCGCGGTGACGTGCTCCCGCAGCGCGGCCGCCGCGGCGCCCTCCGCCGGCACCACTGTGAGCCGGTCGCCGGGTAGCAGCGCCTCGATCGCCGCGGCCAGCACCGCGGACTCCGGAGTCGCGCCGACCAGCAGGCCGGCCTTCGGGTCGTTACGCCGGGCGAACTCGCTGACGAGCGTGCGGGCGGCGCGCTCGCCGATGCGGACCGCACCGGAGGGACCGGTGACGCGCACGGCGGGGGACTGGGTCATGTCGGGCGGGCTCCTGACGAGGTAGCGGACGGACGGGCGGCGGCTCTCCGGCGACCCGACCGGCGGCTCCGGCGTGGTCGGGTGCGCGGGCCGGCCGGCGGAGGCGAGATCTCCGCCGACCAGCATAGGCCGCGTTCCGAGGGCCCCGCAGTGGCGCGGTCAGGCCGGGTCGCCCGGCGTACGCCGTTCCTCGCGTGTCTCGTCCGCCGGCGGGTCCACCGCCGGCATCTCGCGGGTGGCGGGCCCCGCGTCGTCGGTCGTCGCCTCGGTGGCCCACTCGTCGGCCACGTCGGACGTCGTCTCGCCGTCGCCGGCCGGGCTGTCGTCCCGGTACGGCGCGGAGACCGTCGCCTCCGGCGGCGCGGGCTGCTCCGCGGCCCGCCCCGAGCGCAGCGCGCCGATCAGCCCGAGCAACCCGATCAGGACCAGGCCGCCGGCCAGGAACCAGCCGACCGGAGGTACGGACAGCCCGAGGATGCGGGCCAGCAGCCACCAGACGGACAGGCCGAGGAAGACGAGTCCGAAAGCGAACGACACGATGTCGGTGCGGTGCGCCTTCATCGGGTCACCTCCAGCTTGCCGGCGTTCACGTGGATGTAGAGGCGCAGCTTGCCCCCGCCGGGGCCGTCGGCGCCGGTGTCGGTGCTCTCCCATTGGCGGTTGCCGAGCCCGCCGCTGCGCTTGCCGAAGACCGAGGCGTCACCGGCGTTCACCTCGGCGACGGTTGTCACGTCCACGTCCGGCGGTACGACCACTGTGGCGTTGCCGAGGTTCACGTCGAGGGTCACCTGCACGTCCTGCTTGTCGAAGTTGATCCCACGCAGGTCGAGTACGGCGTCACCGAGGTTGTTCTCGTACCGGTCGGCCAGGTCGCGCAGGTCGGTCGGCGCCCAGGTGACGTTGCCGTCGATGCCGCGCACCCGGTCGTAGGACTCGGCGACGGTGGCGATGCCGAGCGCCGCCGCGGTCACCAGGCCGAGGGCGATGAGCCAGCGGGCCCGGCCGAACCAGGTGCCCACGAGCAGGCCGAGGCCGATGGTGGCGAGTACCGCGGCGAAGTAGCCGGCGGCGCCGACCGGGAAGACGTC